>CAZSOG010000079.1:0-10421 GCA_964607555.1 uncultured Pirellulaceae bacterium
TCGCCGGCATCTTGGTCGAGCCCGGATTCGACCACCACGTTTTGGGATCAGGCCCTGCTGCCCGGGAAGTGACGTCGCCGAGCTGAGTTCGTTCTGGCGTGAACCGGCCACGGTTCCCCTACGTATGCCAACCCTCTTATAATCAACCCGAGCACGCGCGAATTCGATCCATGTTGCTCGACTGATCACGGCATCGGCGAGCGTTTCCTGGAGTCAGTACGGACCATGGCCAGATCCAAACCTTCACGCAGTCAGACAACTCGCGGAACATTGCGCATTGGTGACCAGTGGAACGCCATCAATATCATCGCGCGCTCACAAACTCACCCGCTCAAAGCGGTGTGCGAGCTCACGGAAAACGCTATCGACGCGAACGCCCACACGGTCCAGATTCTTCGCCGCCGCACGAAGAATGGGATCTATCTTGAAGTGGTGGACGACGGTGACGGGGTTTCGTTGAATGACGCGGGCACGCCGGACTTTGCACGCATCGCCACGCACATTTGCGATTCCATGAAACGCCAGTTGGACCAACGGGAGCGTCAGGGCGTGCATGGTGAATTTGGTATCGGGCTGCTCAGCTTCTGGAGTTTGGGCGAGCAGCTGCGCGTGATATCCGCGGGCCGTGACGGTCGACTTCGCCAAATGCAGCTGGAACGGGGCGGAAAGAGCTACAATGTGCAACCGCTTCGTGGCCAGTTGCCGATGGGTGGTACACGTGTCATTGTTGGGCCGCTCCTGAATTCCACGCGGAACATTGTCACGGGAGAAAAACTGGCTCGATATCTTTCCGCCGAGCTCCGGGACCGGATTCGAAAGACGGGTGCTCAGGTGCGGATCACTGACCGCATCGCGCGCAAGGACCTGCTGGTCATGCCACGAGAATTCGAAGGAACTCGTATCGATGTGGCCCCGAAAGTTCGGACCGCCCACGGTGAGGTGCTCGTGGAGCTCTATTTCCGTGAAGGATCGGATGGCCAGGAAGGCGGCGTCGCCGTCTGCAAGGACGGGACGCGCGTGCTCAAGAACATCACGGACCTGGAGCACTTTCAACACGCGCCCTGGGATACGGGTCGGGTGGAAGGTGTCCTTGACTACGCAGCTTTCGAACTGGCCCCAGGAACTCGGCACGGCATCGTTCCCGACGAGGAAATGGATGCGTTTGTTGACGCCGTGCAAACGCTGGAGCCGCGCATTCTCAACGCGATCCAGGAGCGCGAACAAGCGGAATCGGATCGTGCGAGTCGCGATATATTGCGGCAAGTGCACCGGGCTTTCGTCAATGCGCTGCGTGAGCTTCCATCCGATGAGTACCTGTTCTTTGATGTTCCGGAAATCAATCGGCGACTCCGGGACGGTTCGGTCGAAGAGGCCGGACATAATGGGGCGACCGGCCTGCCCGTGACCGCGCGCGTACCCGTGGACGATGACGATGCGGACGGCGATGGCGGCTCCCAGAAGTTGCTTAGACTCGAGCCGGGTCCGTTGACATCGGTCCGCATCACGCCGCGCCACCCACGCCGCGAGCCGGGCGAGGAATGTACGCTGACGGCGGCCGCCAAGGACGAACATGGCGTGCCCATTCGAGAGCAGGTCGAGTACGCCTGGCACGTCACGGAAGGTGATGGGCGTCTGGTAAAGACCGACGGGAACACGTGCGTGTTAACGTCCAACACGGTTGGCAAAATCGTCGTACAGGTGCGCGCGTCGCAAGCCGAAAACTCCGCCGTGGATCAGGTTCCGGTGAAATTCCTGCCAAACACCGCGGACGGAACACGAGACAAGTCCAAAGGCCTCCCGTCATATCGGCTCGAGCCAAAGCACGGCGAGCCCTGGCGTTCATGCTATGATGCCAAGGAGAACCAGATCATTATCAACTCGGCACACCGGGATTTTCTGGCCAGCAAGGCAACGCGCGCCAAGCACCGCCGCTATGTCGGTAAGCTGTATGCCAAGGAAGTCGTCCTGGTCAATTTCGGGCACGAATCAGCCGGTGAGGTGATGGAGCGACTCATAGAGCTTACGCTCCGCATCGAAGACGTGCTGTGAGGTCGCGTTCATCGACGGACTGCTTTGGAATGCAACCGCTTCGCGGTAAAGAGGGGGAATTCGCATCCGACCGTTTGCAATGCCGAGGCCGTCACATCCGGCAACGTTCTTTACGCCGAAGGCGTTCTACTCCAAAGCCCAGGGTAAGTCCGCCGGAGGCGGACGCCACCCTGGGTTACGGTTACCCTACATACATTTACGCCGAAAGCGTTACACAAGAAACCACCATCCGACGCCAACCGCCTCGGCTCAACCGTCACCAACGCGCAACAAAACCGCAATCATCCAGTACCGCCAGTTTGCCCAGTTTCCGGGGTTTTCAACAGCCCCGTCTCCGACGGCGTTTGCCGTATCAGTTTATCACCAATGTGCTTTCTTTTAACAACAAGATGTGATAATATCACGAATAACGTTGATTAATTCACAATGCCGTAGTGGTCTGGGACGTATGATGTCTGATCGAAAGCGACGCATCCTCGACGAAGTGGCCCGTTGCGGGGAGTGCACCTATCAGCAGTTGGCGGACGTGCTTGGCGTGTCGACGATGACCGTTCGCCGCGACGTCGACGCCTTGGCCAAGGGGCGTCGTGTCATCAAGACGGTGGGCGGCATTCAGGATACGGGACCTGCCTCCGCCTGGTACGAGTCGGACATTCAATCTCGGATAACTGAGCGAGTCCGCGAGAAGAGCGCCATCGCGACATGTGCGCTCGAGCTGATCGAGACGCGTCCGACGTTGTTCCTGGACGGCAGCACGACGTGCATCCAATTGGCGAAGAAGATCGCCGACCGGTGCACGGGCCTGACGATTGTTACGAACTCGGTCTTTGTCTGTCTGCAGTTGGGACGAAACCGTGAAAACGAAGTGATCAGCCAGGGTGGGCGATTCGACGCCGATTCCGGGTCGTTTGTGGGCGTGTCAAGCGAAGAAGCCGCGGCGAAGTTTTTCGTGGACGTGGCGTTCATGTCGACCAAGGGGTTCCTGCCACACGAAGGAACATTCGAGTCGAACACGGCGACTTTCCGAATCAAACGCATCGTCGCGAATCAATGTGCGCGACTGGTGTTGCTTGTCGATCATTCGAAGTTCGGTCGGCGAGCCCTGCGCAAGGTTTTGGACATATCCCAGATTCATGACGTGGTGACGGACGATTTGACGGCGGAGCGTTATCGCACCGAACTTCGCGTTCAGAACGTGTCGGTGCATGTGGCCGCGGCCGGAGCGTCAAAGATCGGAGAAGAAGCGCGTGCCTCTTAACGACGTTCGGGACATGGTTGAGGCGGCGCGACTCGGCGGGTACGCCGTCGGGTATTTTGAAGCCTGGAACCTGGAGTCGTTGCAGGGGGTAGTTGACGCGGCCGAGGAGACGCGCGCGCCAGTGATCATCGGCTTCAATGGCGACTTCCTCAGTCGTCCGCAGCGCATTGCGGCCGAGCGGCTAGGTATCTACGCGGCCATGGGGCGGGCGGCGGCGGCCGCGGCGGGTGTGCCTTGTGGATTGATCTTCAATGAATGCCCGCGTGACGATTGGGTGCGGCGGGCGATCCTGACGGGTTTCAATCTGGTGATGCCGGTGGCCGCGGCCGACGAGGACTATGCGTCGCGCGTGGCGAATCTGACGGCCTTCGCGCACCAACACGGGACAGCGGTTGAGGCGGAACTGGGCGCTCTACCCTGTGGCAGCACGGGCACGATTGATTCCGGTGGTTCAGCAACCGACCCGCAACTGGCCACCCGGTTCGTCCGCGCGACGAACGTCGATCTACTGGCCGTGAGTGTGGGCAACGTGCACATCAGGACGCGCGGCGAAGGCGCACTCGATCTGGATCTACTGGCGGCGATTCATCGCGAGGTCCCCGTGCCGCTGGTCCTACACGGAGGCACGGGCATCGCGCGCGACGCACTGGAAAAGGCGATCGCATCGGGTGTCGTGAAGGTGAATTACGGCACCTACCTGAAACAACATTACCTTGCTGCGATACGCAAGAAGCTGTCCGGCGAACGGTCGGACCCGCACGAGTTACTCGGGCTTGGCGGCCAGTGGGATGTTCTGGTCGCCGGCCGCGACGCGGTGCGCCAGGCCGTGGTCGAGCGCATGGATTGGCTAGGTTGCCGCGGGAGAGCATGAGGAAGACGATGCCGGTGGATTTCAAAATAAAGATGCCCGACCTGGCCGCGACCGAATCGGAGATCGCGGTGCTGGCATGGCGTGTCGGCGTCGGCGGCAGTGTCCAGCGCGGCCAAGCGCTGCTGGAGGTCGAGACGGACAAGGCGACGGTGGAAGTCGAGTCGGTGGTGACCGGCGTGCTCAAACGGGTTCTCGTGCAGCCGGACCAGCGTGTCGAGGTCGGGCAGGTGATCGCGGTCATTGAGACCGACGATCGGACGCCTTCCGGGAAGAGTGTTTCGAAAGACGCTGCACAAGCCGCGGCCAGCGATGCAAAGGCCACGAAAACCCCGGTGGAGTCGCTGGTAACGGCACGAAGACCGGCGCGCGGCGGCCTGTTTGCACGCAATCGTGCTAAGAAAGCGGACGGTTCCAAACCGCTGAACCGATCTGAAGAAAGCAGTGACCAGATGGGACCCGTCCTGCGCGTCAGTCCCGCGCACCGCAGAGCAGCCGAACGGCTTCAGCGCAGCCAGCAGACGGTTCCGCACTTCTACCTGTGGACTTCCGCTTCGGCTGAGAATCTCGTTGCACGGCGCGCTGTTCGCAGTGGCAGGAAAACAGCGTGGGATGCGTTTTTCGTTTATGCCGCCGCGCGCGCGCTGGCACGGTGCGGGCGGATGGCATATCGGTACGAAGACGGCCGGTTGGTCCGGCAACTCTCCGAAGCGATTGGCGTCGCAGTGGATGTTGATGGTGATCTGTTTGTCGTGCCCATCGCCGGCCCGGGTTTGCTGACACCCGAGCAGATCTCCGACCGGTTAGGTGAGCTGGTCGCCCGCCTTCGCGCGGGAGATCCCGAGGCAAGGCGTCTCCAGCCCGCGTGGATGACCGTGAGTAATCTGGGCGCATACGGTGTCGAGTCGTTCGCGGCGATCGTGAATCCACCGGAATCCGCGGTGCTGGCCGTCGGTCGAGTCGCGCCCGTGCCGGTTGCTCGTGGGACCGAGGTCGTCGTCGAGCAACGTGTGAACTTGACGTTGGCGATCGATCATCGCGTGGTCAGCGGCCGGTACGCCGCGGATTTTCTGAATGCGATCGTCCGGGCACTCGAATCCTTGGATAAGGAACTGCCATGACCATCTTTGCCGAGCAACAACCGCCGCCAATCAACGCTCAGGGGTACGATCGCGGCTTTCTCCTTGGACTGTACGAGAGGATGGTCCTCATCCGCGAGTTCGAGGACGGAGTCAAGTATCTCTTTCTGGAAGGGGAGATGCCGGGGACCGTCCATCAGTGCCAGGGGCAGGAGGCCACGGCGGTGGGCGTTTGCGCTGCGCTGAACGAAGACGACTGGATCACTTCCACGTTCCGCGGCCATGGCCACGCGTTAGCCAAGGGGCTGACCTTGGAGGAGATGCTGTTCGAACTTTTCGGCGCGCGCACTGGCTGCGCCAAAGGCAAGGGCGGCTCGATGCACATGGGCAACATGGCCAAGGGGATGATTCCCGCTATTGCGATCGTCGCGGGTGGCATCCCAGTCGCCGCCGGCATGGCGCTGGCTTTCAAAATGAGGCGGACGGGGCAGGTCGTCGCGTGCTTCTTCGGTGACGGCGCGGTAGCCGAAGGTGCTTTTCACGAAGGGGTCAATCTAGCGGCAATTTGGGAATTGCCCGCGGTCTTCGTTTGCGAAAACAACGTCTACGGAGCCTCCACGCGTGTTGATCGGGTGATGAAGACGGCGACGATCGCCCAGCGCGCTTCGGCGTACGGCATCCGCGGCGAACGGGTGGACGGCAACGACGTACTGGCCGTCCATGCGGCCGCCCAACACGCCGTGGAGGAGTGTCGCGCGGGAGCCGGGCCCGTTCTGCTTGAGCTGTTGACGTACCGTCTCTGTGGGCACTCGCGACGCGACCCGTGTCACTATCAGCCAAAGGAGGAACGCGCGTACTGGCGGCAGCGCGACCCGATCGATCGCTTCGCCCAGGCGCTGGTCGACCGCAATGACGTTCAAGAGAATGAACTGACAGCCATTCGTGATCAGGTCGTCCGGCGATTCCGCGAGACGGTCGAGTTGGCCCGGCGCGCGCCACCGCCGTCACCGGAGGAACTCTGCACGGATGTGTTTGCCTGAGACTGTGCCGCGGCGTGCTGGCTCGGGAGGCACGCGCCCGGCGCGCCACGCACAAAACCGTGGCTTAAAACAACGTGGGGTCAGCCCATCAACAACGGTTACGATTATAACGCAAGTCAAACTGCAAGCGAAAGAGAACGATACATAGGTCGAACAACACGAACATTTAAACCGTGGAATGCATGGTTCCAGTCTTCCCGTATTTTTCGTGTCAATAACGTGAGCACTGCGCTTCCTGCGGTGGTTGCAAGCCGTTCATGGGGCAATGATTAATGTGCGGGCCCCAATGGAGTGATAGCAGACATCATGAACATCGAGCAAACCACGCAACGCATGAGTATCGCCGAAGCCTTGCGGGCGGCCATCGCCGAAGAGATGGAGCGGGACGAGACGGTTTTCTGCATCGGTGAGGATATCGCGACCCCGGGCGGTTGGGGCGGTGCTTTTACCGTAACGCTCAAACTGGAAGAGAAATTCCCCGATCGGATGCTGAACACGCCCATTGCCGAACTTGGCTTCTTCGGCGCGGCGGTTGGCGCGGCGATGATGGGTATGCGCCCGATCGTGGACGTGCAATACGGTGATTTTTTATTCCTGCCCATGGACCAGATCGTCAACAACGCCGCCAAGATGCATTACATGTCCGGCGGCACCGCGAAAGTGCCCGTCGTGATGCGCGCCCCGGTTGGCGCCACCGGACGCAGCGCGCAGCACGCGCAAAACATGGAGCGGTATTTCATCGGTGTTCCCGGCATCAAGGTGGTAGCGGTTGCCAACGCCTACGACGCGAAAGGGATACTCAAGGCGGCGGTCCGCGACGACAACCCGGTGCTCATCTTCGAGCACAAGCTGCTGTACGGAACGAAGGGCGTTCGCGCCGAATCGGGCACGGTGGATGCGACGAGTGAGATTCCAAACGAAGACTACACGCTGCCGCTCGACCAGGCCGCGGTGCGGCGCGCGGGCGACGATGTGACGGTTCTTGGCTGGCTGCTCATGCAGCATTTCGCTTTGCAGGCGGCCGATGCGCTGGCCGACGAGGGCATCGGTGCCGAGGTGATTGACGTGCGCAGCCTGGCACCTATCGACTACCAGACGATCGGCCAATCGGTACGGAAGACCGGCCGGGTCGTCATTGTCGAGGAGGGGCCCAAGACGGGCGGTGTCAGTGCTGAAATCGCCGCGGGAATTCTCGAACGTTTTGGAGAGAGTCTTATCGCGCCGGTCGAGCGGGTGGCCTCCGCCGATGTACCCGTGCCATTCACGCCCGTGCTAGAAAACGTGTACCGGCCTGACCCGCCGCGCATCGTCGAAGCGGTCCGCCGCATAATGTCTTACTGACAGGATAGCATTCGGATTCAATGGTCCCTGTTGACAAGCCGATTGGGAGGACTTGATTATGAAGAACGCTCCACAAGACACGCGCGCCGCCACGAGCAGGCGGTGGTTGCGGAGTTGGATGGTCGTGGCCACGCTGTTGTTGCCGCTCGGCGGCTACGGGGCCGAGCCATCCCCACGGGCTCCGGCGTCTGGAAAACAGACCCTCTGGCTCATTCCCCACACGCACTGGGAAGGGGCTGTATTCAAAACGCGCGCGGAGTATCTTGATATCGGGCTGCCTAATATCCTGAAGGCCCTGCAACTGCTGAAAGCCAATCCCGAGTACCGCTTCGTGCTCGACCAGGCCTGCTACGTCAAGCCGTTCCTGGAGCGTTACCCGGAACAGCAAACCACCTTTCGCAAGTTTGTGGCCGAAGGGCGATTGCAGCTTGTCGGCGGCACGGACGTCATGCCCGACGTTAACATGCCGAGCGGTGAATCGTTCGTCCGGCAGGTCCTGTACGGCAAAGGATACTACCGTGACACGTTGGGCGTGGATGTGACGGTTGGCTGGCAACTGGATACGTTCGGGCACCATGCGCAGATGCCCCAGTTGATGAAGCTCGCCGGCTATCGGTCTTTCTGGTTCTTTCGTGGCGTTGCCAGCTTTGACCAGCCGTCGGAGTTTCTTTGGGAGGGCCTTGACGGGACGCGGATTCCAGCTTTCTGGCTGCCGCAAGGCTACGCGGTTACGTACGGTTCGCCAAAAACATTGCCGGAATTTACCAGCTTCTTCAATCAGCGATTCGATCTCTTGGGACGCTGGTCGCGCGGGACAAACCGAGTGGGATTGGCAGGCGCCGACGTCTCCGAACCCGAAGCACACGTGCCGGGGCTCGTCAAGCAATTCAACGAGCGCGCCGATACCCGCTTTACCATCCGCTTCGGCGTGCCCACCGATTTCGAGGCCGTGGTAGCGAAACGCGCTAAGCGGCCGGTGATCAAAGGCGAACTGAATCCCATTTTTCAAGGCATATACAGTAGCCGTATCGAGCTGAAGCAGCGGACCCGAGACGTGGAGCGGCTATTGACCACGGCCGAAGAACTGGGTGTGCTGTGCAACTGGTTGGGCGTGCCGACCGATGACCATGCCGTTTGGCGTGCCTGGGAACCGGTGCTCTTCAACCAGGCCCACGATCTGGCGTCCGGCGTGATGACCGATCGGGTCTACGCAGACACCATCCGTGGTTTCGATTTCTCGAAACGCCTGGCGGATGAGCTGGTCGAGACGCGACTGAATCACGTTCTGTCCCGAATCGACACGCGTGGTGCAGGGATCCCCATCGTGGTGTTTAATACGTTGAGCTGGCCGCGCACCGACATCGCTGAAGTGGAAGTGGGGTTCTCCGCCCCGGATGTCGGCGCCGTTGAAGTGCTCGACCCGACCGGGCAAGTGATCCCCGTCCAGTTCGTCCAGACGCAGCGTTACAGCAGTGGCGGACTGTGCCGGGCGAAAATCGCATTTCTGGCGCGCGATATTCCGGCGCTGGGTTACTCCGTTTACCGATTTCGGCCGGCGGCCGCGGAGGCAAAGCCCCACACGAACGCCGATGCATCGACCGACGCCATCGCGAATGAACGCTATCGGGCGACCTTCAATCTGGCGACGGGCGAGATGACTGGATTGACGGTCGCGCCGGACGATTGGCAAGTCTTCCGTGGCGCGGCCAACGTGGTCGCCCGCCAACACGACGCCGGGGATTTCTGGGAGCTGTACCGGCCGCTGGACGGCGGCAGCCGCATTGCCATGAAGAATAAACAACCGGTACCGAAAGCGGGCAAGGCCAGGTTCAGCACCGAGCAGAAGGGCGATCCCGGTTCGGTCGTCGCCGGCCCGGTCTTCTCCGAGTTCAAGGTGTCGCATCCATTTGGCGAAAAAAGTACGTTCGCCACAACCGTCAGGATGTATGCCGGTTTGCCCCGTATCGAGTTCCGTACGCAAATCCTCAACAATGCGAAGTCCGTTCGCTATCAGGTCCTGTTTCCCACGTCGATCAAGGACGGTATGAGTGTCCATGAAATCCCGTTCGGAGCGATTGGACGACCCGCGGCAATCGAGTTTCCCGCGCAGAATTGGGTCGACTATGGGAACGGCACGCGCGGACTCGCGTTGCTCAACCGGGGCCTGCCGGGGAATCTCGTGACCGGCGGCACGATGATGCTGTCCCTGATGCGCTCCACGAGAATCGTGGCCTATGGCTTCGGCGGCGGCTATGAGCGGGGCATGTCGTCCGATACCGGTTTCGAACTGGACAAAGAGCTGACGTTTCACTACGCCCTGGTCCCGCACACGGGCGACTGGCGCCAAGCGGAGATCTATCGGCAGGGCCTGGAGTTCAACCATCCATTGATTGTTCGCAAGGCGAATCCGCACGCCGGCGCCCTGGCAAAACGCTGGGGCTTTCTGGAAGTGTCGCACCCCAACTGTGTCGTCTCCGCGCTCAAGCCCGGAAAAGGAGGCGTGACTGTGCTGAGGGTCTATGAGGCAACCGGAAGACCGGCGTCGGGAGTGAAGATCAAGTTTCGGGCCAACGTGGCTTCGGCCCACGCTGCGAACCTGATGGAAGATCGCGGCCGCGAGCTGACAGTTACAGACAATACGTTGTCATTTAGTTTGAGACCGTTCGAAATCAAGACGTTTTTGCTAAGAATCTAACGAGGTGTTGCCTCCAACGAATTGACGCATGGCGGTGCGGTGGAGACCTTCGGTCGCTCCCCGTGCGGGGTCAGGAGACCCGCGCACAGCG
>CAZSOG010000080.1:0-10404 GCA_964607555.1 uncultured Pirellulaceae bacterium
AGCGGCTCTCCGAGTCGTGACCGCCTGGGCATCCGTCAGTTGGTTGGCAGTGGAACTTCGTTAGAGACCTTTCCCTTGACGTCCGCGCGTTTCGGGCATGCTACGGCTTGACGCGGCGCGTGATTGCATCAACGATTGTGCGGCCGAGCGTGGGACCGTAGAAACTGACGCTCGCCTCGTACCCTCCTTGCCGGTACTCGGCTTCGGGCAGAATATAGCTGATCCACTCGTCGGCCAGGCCACCGACCGTTGGGCACGCCGCCCCGGTCGACATCGCCACGCGCCGTTTCACTTCCAGGCCCAGTTCCGCCGCCAATTCGCCGGGCACTCCGACGACCACCAGCTCGCCGACGCGCACCTGAATGCTGTGCGTCTCGGCGGGAAAGACGGTTGTCAGGAGCTGGCCCGCCAGTTTTTTGGTCAGTCCATACTCGGCACCGCCGGTCGACATGAACTGCGGGTGTGCCGTTCGCGTCGGTAACGCGACGGGCGTGTTGCGGAACTCGAACGGGACATCTTCCCGGGGGCGGATATCGTCATACAGCTGCTTTGTTTCGATGGCCAATTCACGGCCGTAGCGTTCGGCGCGTTCCCAATGGCTCGTCCCCGAATCGGGGCGGGCAAGCGGCCGTTGATCGCCTTCCGCGCCGTTGTAATACAGCGCGGTCACCTTGCCGCCGATCAACGACTCCAGGGTCCGTTGCAGGTGACCGGGCCAACCGCCTGAATACCACATATCGTCGGCGGACATGAACGTCGGGTGGGCCGTCCAATTGACGAGCACGGCCACGGGTTGTCCCGAAACGGCATCGACCCGCGTGACCGTCAGCTGCCGGTCGACGGGGCCATTCGCGTGCCGGCGGTTGACGTTCCATCCGGTCAGCTGCCGGCATCGCGTGCCGACTCGAACGGGCACCTGATTCTTATCGGCCGCGCGAATCACGCTGACAAGGCGCGCGACCGTGCGTTCGTATAACGCCTTGTGAAACAAACCGAGTTGCGGGATTGACAGCTTGTTTCCCGGGTGGATTTGCATCATGTCGATACTTGTGTGTGCGTGACTTGGCAGCAGCAGAATTTGCTCGGCGGCCCACGCGTCCGGCGCCAGCTGTTCGACAACGGCTTTCTTGAACGACGGCGGGAAGCCGAGGATATCGGCCGTTACAATCGTGAACTTGCGCGTGCCGTCGGTCAACACGAGTGCCTTGGCAAACACCCGGTCGTGGATCCCCTCGGCCGGGCGGCTCATACGTTCGCCGTAACCGCCCAGCGAAGCCTTTATTTCGAGTGGTGGCGTCAGATCGACGCGTGCCACGCCCGCGCGAAGCCGCGCCGCGGCCAACGGTGCCGGCTGGGTAAACGCGAGGATCGCCAGGAGAACGATCAACCAGTGGTGAATACGTGTCACGTTGCTTACCTTTCAGTGTAAGTAAATGCCGGCGATCGCAATGAAGTCAGCCGTGTCGGTGGCTGGTGTCGAAGTCGTGATACGCAGCTCGAGGCTGTCGGGACCCGCACGCCCGCTCGAGTCCGGTAATTCTCCCGTGAAGAGACATTTCAAGTCCGTGCGGTACAGGTGCAACGGCACGTCACAACCGTTTGCCAGGACGCGCAGATTGTCCAAACACGACTGATCATACCAGGCGAGGCATTCGATTGAAAACCGGCGCACGGGGCGGTATATCTGAAACAAGAGCGTCGCCTCGGGGGCAGGTCCGATACACTGCAATTGCCGCCCCATCTGCCGATTCAAATGGCACAGACCGAATCCACGAGACTCAAATAGCCGAAACGCGCGATGGGCGCCGACCTCCGGGGGCGTCCGCATCGCCAGTGCCCGCGCGCGTAGCTGCTCAACAATGCGTGGGTCATCTTCGTTATCGATCTGGAGAGACGCGCACATCTCCTGAAACGTCGCCTCCAACGAACGGCGCGCCCAGCGATGCAGATGGACATCGATCGGATTCTCTTGCACGATCCGATCCTCATATTGTTCGCGGATTTCGACTTCATCAACTTGCATGGCCGAGCGGTTGACGCAGGGGATCCGCGGCGGACATGGCCAACCCGCAACGTAGCACATGACTTGTACGGTGCGCACCAGCTGTTCTTGAACGCCGACGAATGCAAACGACGCGAGCATTTCCGTCACGCGGTCGTACCATTCGTCCTTCGCTGGAAGTGCTTCGTTGGATGGCACCAATTGACGCATCAAGTGATATGCCTGCCGGTCCTTTCCCGCGATCCAGGCAAGCCGCGGCTCCGTGAGGAACTGATCAAACGTAAGCATGCGTTCTTTCCATTCGGCGTGCAGCGGGTATGCGGGATCGCTGAGCGCCATGCGGTACTCCGAATACAATTGGAACAGGGGATCGCGCAGGACGGCAAATCGAAAGAAGGGCCTCGAACAGCGCTCCAGAAACGGCTGGAGCCATTCGGCTGCATGATGGCCATAGATCAAATCGTAATTCCCAAGACTGTCATACGGCAAGCTATATGCCAACTCGGCGTCCGGCCCGTCATAGAGCGTGATTTCCGGTGGAAATACTTGTTGCGGCAGGAAGAACGCGGAAACGACCTTGCGCATCGTTGTCCCGGCGGTCTTCGGGATATGAACGAAATAGTAGAGTGGATCGTCAGGTGAACCGGACGGACCGGCGCAGAAAATGGGATTCATCATGTGGATTTCTTCGATAGACGTCAGGTGGACCGTGGATTAAGGCGGACTCTGGACAGATTCAAGTTAGAGGCTAGCACATCGGCCAATATGGTGACGAATCTTCGCGCGCCGAACAACCGGGCAGTCGCCGCACCAGAGACCTTTCGCCGGCGCGACAGAATGGCCGGTTTGGGCGTCGACGGGCTTGGGCGCGGCGGCGTGCCGACGCGCTTCTGGTTTCCGCGACTTTCCGGGCCGTTGCAGAAGGCGTTGGCGTGATGATCCAATGCGGCGGGCAGGCGCGCGGCCGGACGAACTATGCAATGGGGAACATCTCGGGTGGCCGCCGCGTCCCGAAACGCCGCCGCGAAGGCGACGAACCTCAGTGTTTCCATCCCATCTGGCTCATTGCGTACCGCACGCGCGTGGTTTCACGCACGCGGCGCCACCTGTCCTTTTGCACGCGTGTGCATCGACCGGCGCGCACCGGAGCGTGTTGCAAGCGGGGCAGCGAATCGCGGGTGGGCACTTCGCGCGGTAGTCATCGCACCCGAAACAACAGACTTTTTTCACGCCCGGAGCGCACTTCGGGCAGTAATCGTCGCACGTGAAACAGTGGACTTTCTTGACATGGGGCGCCGGCTTCGGACAGTAATCGTCACAGCATGTCATTTGCGTGCAGTGCGGCCAACACTTGCCCAGCGACCACCACGCGTTCCAGTCATAGGCCTCTGCCAGTGACCCGGAAAGCACGGTCACCATCAGTACAAAGCCGAAAAGTCCCTTTTGCATGGCCAGTCTCTCCCGCGGGATACGCGCTGGACGCGGCGCGCGGATTCCTTGATGATTCCCGTCCATGTCTGTCATCGGCAATCGGGCTGCCGCCAGATCAGTCAATTCAGCCGACGGCGTGGTAGGCGATATCAGAGCCTTCCAGTGGCATTGCAATGACGCGCCGGCCCATGAGAATCATTTCGTTGATGGTCGCGGCCAGATGGAAATGCCCGCTCTCGTGCCGATCCTTGCGGATTAAGTCCTTCGCGGCGTTGACCCAATCGCGACCGTTGCGAAAGAAGTATACACCACTCAACGCACTATCGGTCACGACGGTCGTCGTGACCGATTCCTCGACCGTCCCGGGCGGGTCGATCCGGACATGGGCCCAGCGTGGATCATGCGACGCAAAGACACCGACGCCCGCGTCGCACGCCGCGTCACGAAGGCTGGCAAGAAATTGGTCGTGATCCTCCGGTTGCGGCGCGCTCAGGTCGACGATCAGGAGTTCGCCGTCGTCGATTTCGCCGCTTCCAAGCAACGCGACGCACGCCGATCCGCGAACGTCGGGAGAATACGGAACGATCGCCGTTTCCACGGGCATTTCCGCAAACGGTGCCCAACGCGCCGGTGCGCCAAGATGTCGTTCGCGCACGAGCAGAACGCATCGGTCGATCCCGCCCGGAATTCGGATCGACTCGCCGTATGCATCCGCCGGCATGATCTTATTACTTGTTCCGTGACTCAGTCGCAACGGTGCATGGGTTTCGGTACAGTCACTTAGCAAGAGGAGTACGGACATTTCATGCCGCCCTTGTCGAGGTATTGAGATTGGCTTCGGCAAACTGAATGAACTCGCGAATCCGATGGTACTCGACTTCGTCAACACTCTCCACGCGCAGCACGTTGGTTCCGGCACGAGTTGCCGCTTCGATGCCGCGTACGTTGTCCTCGACGACAACACACTCGCAGGGTGATACGCGCGCACGCTCGGCCGCTTTGCGGTAAATCTCCGGATCCGGCTTGGGACGCGCCACGTCCTGGTTGCTCAACGTGAAGTGCAGGTATTTGCTCAAATGACTCTTCTCCATCATCACGTCGACGGTCTTTCGGATCGAGTTGGACGCGACCCCCAAAGTATACCCATCGGATCGTAGTCGCGACAGCGCGATTTCATGGTGAAAACGTGGCTTGCAACTTCGATAGACGATTTCCATCGTGTAGATTTGTTTCATCTCGTTAACGAATGCATGCAGGGCCTCGGGAAACCCGTGGTCGCGCGTCAGAATCTCAAGTTTACGGCGTGTCGGCAAACCATCATAGGTCGTCACATGCTCACTGGGCGTGATCGTGTAGCCAAACAGGCCCAGCGCCCGATTCAACGCCTCGTAGTGCCATTGTTTGGCCTCGATCAGCACGCCGTCCATGTCAAAAATCACGGCTTTAATTCGCATGGCTCTTCCCAAACCGTTGTGGGTGGTCCGTACACAAAAAAAGGCGGGCTCGGCCGGTGGAGCGGGCCGTGCGAGCAATTCTCCAGACAGCGTCGTAGGCGCGTCCATGCAGTTCAGGCGAAACGACAGCGACCGACTTGCCACGATCCAAGTGACGCTGTACCGTCCCGACGTCGAACCAGTCGGTCGTGAACGCGTCCAGCCATACGCCGGCACTCTCGGCATAGAACGCGGGTTCCGGTTCGTATTCACTTTGACGAGTGAAAACCGGGAGCCCCAACCGCACGTATCTCACCATGTCCGGGACCGACATATCGAAGACGAAATAGCGCTCAATCGTAAATTCATCCATCAAGTCACGCACCGCCTCCGCCAAACCATCGGCCTTGATATCGAGTGCCAACATCTGGGCCGGTCGTCGATCCGCATATAGCTTCAGTACGTCCCTTAATCGCAGACCCCCACTGTCAGGGGGCATGTCGTGGGAAATCACCAGCGCGCCCCGGGAATCGCGGACATCCGTCTCGATGCCGAAGTGGTTGTCCAGCGCGTTCCGCAACGCGGCCGCCGAGTTGGCCGGGTGATCGTCATTCCATTGGCCCCGATGGGCAAGCAACTCGATGTCCATGTGTCTGCATTCTGCGATCGGCCTCCGCGTGCGTGTCAATAAACAGCAAATGGACCGATTCTTCACATCCTCGCGTCTTTGACTCGTAGGCGCGGTACTCTGTAGGAACTGGGTAAATCGTCTACCGCCCACTCCCCTCCCCGGGTGCAACGACGAGAAAATATCAGGGTTGGGTAAAAAGGTGCGTTAGGGTACACTCTTGTGCCCATCAGTGCAATGGAGTTTGTGTCGTCAGCAATGGTGCGATTCGGTGTCGCATGATCGTCCGATGGGGCGTCCGAGAAGGTGGAGATCGTGCCGGCGAACCGACGGGAGCGATTCCAAAAAAGGGGCGAATGCCGTGAAGCAATTTTCGGTCGCGCAAATGACCGGCGGCTGGTTCGTTGGCGACTTCGAGCCATCCGTCATCAGAACTCAGGCTTTTGAG
The DNA here is from genome assembly GCA_964607555.1 of uncultured Pirellulaceae bacterium. Lineage (GTDB taxonomy): Bacteria > Planctomycetota > Planctomycetia > Pirellulales > Pirellulaceae > JAJSAJ01. Next base: position 5,943 of record CAZSOG010000080.1, read on the forward strand.
GTTGCGGTCAAGTACTACCAGCCGGGCGATCGCGAGTCCCGTCATGTCCACAAGGTGGCCGACGAGATCACGGTTGTGGCGCAAGGAAAAGTCCGCATGTCCGGCCGTACGTTCACGACCGGAGATATCATCCTGATTCCGGTTGGCGAACCGACGGACTTTGCCGTGTTGGAACCGACCATCACCGTGGTCGTGAAGAGTCCAAGTGCTATTGGCGATAAATACGAGGTCGAGGAAGGCGCGTGACGTGGAGAGGTGGATGTGGATGTGGATGGCCGCGTGTGTGTGTGTCGACGAGGAACAACGCGACGACGGCAAGTGGGAGTCGTACTGGCCGAAACCGGCGGTCGCTGAATGGAAGCAGCACTCATACCAAGCAAGGAGGTCTAGGCATGTTGAACATCGTTATCCCCATGGCCGGGCATGGCTCGCGCTTTGCCAGCGTCGGATATGACCTGCCCAAGCCACTGATCGACGTCCATGGCACTCCCATGATCGAAGTCGTGATCAACAATCTGCGCCCGGCTTGTGCGCATCGATTCATCTTTGTCTGCTTACGCGATCATCTTCGCGGTTACCCCCTTCACGATGTGCTGAATCGAGCTGCTCCCGGCAGCGTTGTCATCGGGATCGACGGCGTGACGGACGGCGCGGCTTGCACGGTCTTGCTGGCTCGGGAATTCATCGATACCAGCAATCCTCTCATGATCGCCAACTGCGATCAGTGGATTGATTACAGCATTGATCAGTATCTGGCCGGCATGCCGCGCGTGGAGGCTGGCGGTCTGATCATGACGATGAACTCGTCGGCGCCGAAGTGGTCGTATGTGCGCCGGGACGCGCAGGGACGCGTCGTCGAGGTCGTGGAGAAACAGGTGGTGTCGGACGAGGCGACAACGGGGGTTTACAATTTTTCCCGTGGCGAGGACTTTGTCGGGGCCGCCGACGAGATGATCCAAGCCAACGATCGGGTACGCGGCGAATTCTATGTCGCGCCGGTTTACACGCGTCTGGCCCAGCGTGGCGCGGTCATCAACACGGTGCGGATCGGCACCGATCAGGAGGGCATGTACGGCCTTGGAACCCCTGATGATCTGACGTTTTTCCTGAGCCTTGGGTTCGAAAATCGCCTGCGTGCGGAACGTAATCGGGCCCGCCGCGCGGCCTGAGCCCGTTGCCCGCGGCCATGATCGGCGGACCGCGAAACAACCCAATGGGGACCATCCTGAAACTCAATAAAATCGCGGCGGACTCCTGACATATGTGGAAATGGCGATTTATCTGCTGGCTCATCGATAAGACGTCCCGAACACGCGACAAACGCATTGCGCGATTGAAAAAGCTGCGTGATCATGTCACCCGTGATTTGGCAACGCTTGAAGACCATTGGACCGTAGTGAACTCGATTCCCAAAGTGGGCCACCGGCCGGCTTCCTTCATGGGGGCCACGCGCCGAGTCGCGGTCGTGGTGCAAGGCCCGTTGCTGCTTGAGAACGACTTCACGTTGGAGTCGTTTCGTGTCCACCAGCAGAGTTTGCCGGGTGCCGATCTGATTCTGTCCACGTGGGAGTCCAGTGATGCGAAGACCCGTGCGACGCTCGACGCGATCGAATCGATGGGCGTGCGGGTGCTCCGCGAAACGCCCCCCACGAACCCCGGGCCGAAGAACATCAACTACCAACTGGTCTCCACGTCGCGTGGCATCCAGGAAGCCCGGCGCCGCGGTGCGGAATTCGTGTTGAAAACACGCGCTGACACACGCCTCGGCGCGCCAAACATTGGGCAGTACCTGGTTGGTCTGGCCGAGACCTTTCCCTCGGCAAGCCCACGTCGTCAGCACCGCAGACTATTGGTGCTCGACCTGTGCACCCGGCTCTTCCTGCCCCATCATCCGTCAGACATCCTGATGTTCGGCCATGTTGACGACATGGTCAGGTACTGGTCCGCGCCGTTGAATCCCGCTGACGCCGCGGAAAGAAAACTGCGAACCGTCGGCGATCTGCTGGCATTCCCGATCCCGGAAATCTATCTCTGCGAACATTATCTTAACACGATCGAGTACCCGTTCGAGCGAACTATTGCGAGCTGGTGGCGGGTCTTGGCGGATCTCTTCCTGGTGGTCGATCGCGCTGCACTGCAGTTTTTCTGGCCCAAATACGCCTACCATCGCGACCAGCGCAACGGCACAAACGACGAAGCACACAACATGGCCCTCTGCTCGTTTCGTGAGTGGGTCAGTTTATACGCCCACGATGCACCGTGTCCCGTGGAAATCGATCAACTCGCACACGACCGCGTCGATGCGCCGGTCGAGACCAGCCGGGTGCCCGCGACTTAACGGAAGATTCCGCCCTTTCGCACTTTCTTGTAGACGTAGTTCATGCCATGCGGCGCCAACCGGCGCAGCCCCGACATGACGTGGTTGTCATGCCAGATCCACCGTGCCCTTGAATCGAATGTTCTCGACACGCCAGTATCCGGGGCACACAAACGCTGGTAGTCCGCCAGCCATATCGCGTGTCGGATCAAGCCGTCCCAGTCGTTGGCGGGTAGCAGGAACTGCTTCAAACTGTATTTGGGAAGCTCATAAGTCCACTGGTCCTGGTCAAGCATGACCAGGTTATTGACAAGACTTGGCACATCGTGGCGTAGGCAGGGATTGGACAGGTCAAGCCGGTCCTTGATGGGCAGGTGCAGGAACTTCCGCAAGTATGAAGTCCAGAGCTGCTGCTCTGGGAAGAAGCGGCACAACGCGTGCGGATAGCAATCATACACCCCTGCGGGGCGATGGTGATACTGGAACCAACGCGCGGTTTCCGGATCCGGAGCCGTCGGAATATCAAACAGCGCGCGAAGATCCTGCCGGAATCCGAAGAAAAGAAAATCGCTTGGGTGAAACGGGATCCTCGTTCGTTGGTCTCCCGTCCCGGCGAATCGGCGCGCGAACACGGTTCCCGCCAGAATCCGCTCGGCCGTGAACTTGTAACTCCACTGCCAAGCGTCGAATTTGCCCCAAAACTGAAGGAATCGATCTGCGGTCAAAATCAAATCGCTACGCAGCTTCAAACAGTATGGCCGTGAACACCGCGCGAGTCCGGCGGCGGACGATACGACTTGTCGATTCAGGTTGTAATAGACGCGATAGACGTCATCACACTGTAGCGCGCCGGGATCATCACTTTGGACCAGAACGTCGCGATCCAGACCCGCGACCGGCGCGTCGGCCCAGGTCGAGAGGACCAACTCGGCTTCCGGCAGATGACGCCGAACTGACGCAATACACCGTTCCGTCAGACGCCGCCGCTGCTTCCGTTCCCCAGCTCCCGAAATCGGTCCCTGGACAACAACGGAAATATTCTTCGAGGTCACCGGCGGTGCCAGTGATTTCCGCCGCAGCACCCAAAGACGACGCAATCCATCATGCCACGTGTTCGTGTCGTGGCTGGGCCAATCGTAGACGTGCTGTAAACCGTGACACGACGCGTTGCATGCGGGGCTGGATAAGCGGAACGCGTGAAAGCCGTGCGTGGCGAATAGACGCTCTAAATAGCCCGCCGTCGGACGCGAACCGTGACCCGTGAACGACTGATCGTAGAGGCCCTGGTTTTCGTCAATCCGTAAAACCGCCTGATCGTCCAACGAGTCGAGCACTTCGGTTTCCAGCACGACATGGTTGGCATGTTCAAAACATCGCTGCAAGCTGAAATGGATGTCTTCCAGGTGATAAAGCAGCCCCAAGTGCAAAATCAGATCGAATTCACCCTCGAACGGCCACTGGCTGTTGAGGTCCGCGGGGGCGATCTGAACTTCGGGATGACGTTGCGCCACGACTTGTAGATGTTCGATGCGCGCGTCGGAACATGTAACCTGCGCGCCCAGTCGAGCGAAATGCGCGCCGATGTCGGCATAACCGCAGCCGAGTTCCAGGACCCGTTTGGCCTGGAACCAGTCGTGTCCAAACGTCGATTCGATGAATGCGATCCGCTTGCGGATCCACGGTTCGTAGTGGCCGCGAAAGTTCGTATCTTGGTCCGTCATCGTGAAATGGCACCCATGTGTGTTGCGTGGTCAGAAACGTCGGCGCAAACCGCCGGCACGCCCGTGTGTATCTTCTAGCAAAACGCCGGTCATCAGGTCCAGGGCAATTTGATCTTGCCCCCGCGAAAAGGGGGGCGAAGGGTGGTCTGTATAAGAACTCGAAGTCGTCATGGCGAGTTTTGTTGCGCCGCAGCTTTGATGCATAACGGGTCGCATCCGGAACCGTTTGAACCACGAAGAACACGAAGAGCACGAAGGGATCAGCTGCCAATGGATTGCTTCCTCCGCCGTGGACGCGCACTTCGTGACCTTCGCGTCCTTCGTGGTCGACTTCTTCTTCTGCCGCTGCGCCCTGCATGTCCCCGGATCATTCATGAAGTTCGTCGCGAGGAGTCGTAAGTCGAGACAGATGCAAGGAAAAGGG
>CAZSOG010000081.1:0-10371 GCA_964607555.1 uncultured Pirellulaceae bacterium
AGCTTGACTGCGTGGAGCGTCTGTTTCGCACGCTGCCGCTCCCGCCGCACACGAACTCATAACGCGCCAGGCCAGCAACCCATAAGGGACACGCCCTCGCATGCACAGCACTCCCTTGTGGGTTGCCGGCCACCCGCATTAGGAGGACTTTGGCCTCCAGGACACATCACTCGCGAATTGTGGCATTCGTCTTCCCTGTTCCAGCGGATTCAACCAAGAATCGCACGGATGGCACGAATAAATTGCTCCGCGTCACGAAACCGGGGCCCCCGGCGGCGGGTAATGGTGTTTGTTGCCGGTTCCGGGCCCCACGCGGCGTAGATTGCACGTGGTACCGGTGCAAATTGGTCTTTTTTTTCAAGGAGAAACTCCGTGGCAGCCTCGTCGAAGCTTGGTCGGACTATCTTTCCAATGGTGGCGATCTTCGCGTTTCTCGCAGCCGGGCCGATGGCGGCACTCGCCGAGCGTCCCAGCGCCCCGAAACTGCTCCCGGAAAAGACCCTGGCGTACATACGAATCGCCGACACGCGCGCGCTCGTGGAGCGGTTCAACGAAACGGCATTCGGTCGTCTTTTTCACGATGAGCAGGTCCAACCGCTGGTCGCTCAATTGTATGGATCGGCATCGCAGCTTTTCATGCAAGTCCAGCAGCGCATTGGGCTGAGTCTGGACGAGCTCCTGGCAATCCCCCAGGGCGAAGTCAGCGTGGCGTTGGTCGGACGCGACGACGGCCGCCCAGCGGTCGTCGCCTTGGTGGAAGTGGGGGAACAGGCAACGGCCGCGCGCAAACTGATCGAGTTCGCCGAGGACCGCATGATCGCGCGTGGAACGACGCGCCGCTCGGAACGGATTGGTGACACGACGATCGTCAACTTGGAGGGCCGGGTCAGCTATTGTGAACGCGAAGGCGTGTATCTGTTTTGCAGTGATCCGTCCTTGCTCAAGGCAATGCTCAAGGTCTGGGACGGCGATAGCGAAGTCAAGACACTGGTCGACAATTTCAAGTTCAATTCCATCATGCGACAGTCTGTCGGGACCAAGAACGAGCGCCCGCAAGTCACGTGGTTCGTCGATCCAATCGAGTTATTTCGCAATGTCGCGCGCGACGATCTCGGGGCCCAAATGGCACTTGCCATGTTGCCGGCCCTGGGACTGGACGGGATCAAGGCGCTCGGGGGTAGCATGATCTTCGCCACCGAAGAATTCGATTCGATTTCCTATATGCACTTGATGCTGGACAACCCGCGGGTCGGCATCCTGGAAATGATCGCCATTGAATCGGGTGATCTCACGCCCGAGGACTGGGTGCCGGCGGACGCGGCTTCTTACATGAGCGTCTACTGGGACTCAAAACAGACGCTGGCGGCGTTTCGTAAACTCTACAATACCATTCGTAACCGGGAAAACGCCCTGCACGACGATATCCACTCGCGCATCTCCAGCCAGTTGGGGATCGACTTCGAAAAGGACGTCCTCGATCAAATCGATGGCCGCGCGACGCACGTCTCATGGTTCGAGAAGCCGGCCCGAGTCAATAGCGGCACGAATCTCGTCGGGATCAAGCTGGAAGACTCTTCCGCGGTGCGCAAGACGGTTGACAAGCTGGCGGGGAAGTTTGGCGACCGCTTCACGAAAAAAAACTATTCCGGGATCACGTATTATCAGATCACACCGCGGCGCGAACCGCAGCAACTGGACGAAGAACTGGTCCGGCGCCCCACGCCGTGTGTTTGCATATTGGGTGACTACTTCCTTTTCTCGGATAGTGCCAAGTGTCTGGAAGCGGCGATCGCCAACAAGAACGACCCGGACAAGTCCCTGGATAAAGAGCTGGATTTCAAGCTGATTGCCAGCAAGGCCAAGCAGTATCTCGGCTCGGACAAGCCGGGCATGATGGTCTTCTCTCGTCCCGAAGAGACCATGCGGTCGTTTTACGAACTGGCCACCTCGCCCAGTACGCGTCGGCGCTTGACCGACGCGGCCCAGCGGAACCCGGTATTTGGCGAATTGGACAAGGCGTTGCACGATCATCCGCTGCCGCCGTTCGCGGTCATCGCCAAGTATCTCGCCCCAGCCGGTGGCACCGTGGTGAGTGATCAAACGGGCATCCACTACATGGCGTTTTCGCTCAAACGGGAGTAGTTGGTCGCGCCGCGCGATGCCGCGAACAGACCAGGGAGTTGGCCGAAAACGGTCGAATCGAGGGGTTGGTTGCGCGAATACGGTCGCGCGGCCCCGGGCTTGCTCGAGTCGTAACCGATCACGGCGCACCGAGCTCCCGAGTCCCGCACGACCGTTTGGCAAGATTATCCGAGAGTTATCGATCGTGTCGCCACGCGATTTTCTTGCCCGTATTTCGCGCGCCGTCGTGGAACCACGGAAGGCCACGTCGAGTTCCGACGGCAGGGGCCTCGTGAGATTCGCACTTTCCGGGTCTGGGACGGTTGCATCCGCGGCCGATCTTCGCTAGTTGTATACCGGTAGAAGGAACCAATGGCACGGCGCATGGTGGAAGGTGGTGATGCAATGGGAAAAGACAGCGATCCGAAAGACGAAACGTCGCCCGAAGCGAAAGACAAGAGCCAACGCATCTTGCTGGTCGATGACGATGGGGAGATCATCGAGTCCATGCGTTATGCATTGGAATCCAAAGGCTACGAGATCCTGGTCGCCCGCGACGGCAATCAGGGGTTGGTCATGGCCGAGCGCGAGGACCCGGATCTCGTGATCCTCGATATGATGATGCCGAAACGAAGTGGTTTTCTCGTTCTGGAAAAACTCCGACGGTCCCGGCCGGTCCCCATGCGAGTCATCATGATCACGGCCAACGAAGGGAGTCGGCATAAAGCGTACGCGGAAATGCTCGGCGTCGACGATTACATCCGAAAACCGTTCCCCATGGATCGTCTCATTGGCAGCGTGCAACGATTGCTGGGGCATTAGTCGTGTCAAAGTCCCGAATGCGGGAGGCCCGCAACCTACAAGGGAGGCCAACCTGGTTCACTTTGCGGAAGTCTGGTGCATAGCAATATGAGTCACGATACCAAGAAATCTCCGGCGGAAGAAGAATCCCCCAACCGAGTGCCACGGGAGGGTTGGCATTGCACGCACTGGTTCTATCGATTTCGACATGACCAGATTGCGTTGCTGGATCGAACGACCATCGACGCCGGTTGCCAGGCGATCATCGAGCTGCTGGACCCGGCCAGAACGTCGAATCCCACGCGGCTGCAGTCGCTGATCATCAGTGGTCACAAGGCCGACTTTGGTGTGCTGTTGCTGGACCCCGATCCGTTGAAAATTGATGCCGTTCATCAAGAGTTGCTCGGTAGCCCGCTGGGGCCCGCGTTGGAAGCGACGTATTCGTTCGTTTCATTAACGGAAATCTCTGAATACGTTCCCACGATGGATCAGTATCGGGCCCGGCTGTTGGCGGGTGGGGAATCGGAAGATAGCCCCGCGTTGCAAGCCAAGTTGGCGGCCTACGCGCGTCGCGAACCGATGATGCGTCGGCAACGTCTGACCCCCGATCTTCCCGACGGGCCCGCGATCTGCTTCTACCCGATGAATAAAAAACGCAAAGTCGGGGAAAACTGGTTCTTGCTACCGTTTGGCGATCGCAATCGCATGATGGCCGAGCATGCCCGTAGCGGCATGGCGTTCGCCGGCAAAGTAAGCCAATTGATCACGGTGGGGATTGGCTTGGACGATTGGGAATGGGGAGTCACGTTGTGGGCCAAGAATCCCGAGTATCTAAAAGACATTGTCTATCGGATGCGCTTTGACGAAGCCAGCGCTCGGTATGCGGAATTCGGCCCATTTCTGGTCGGTTACCAGGCATCCGCACAGCAGATCCTTCAGCACTGCCGCATCGGTATCAGCTGAGTCGATATGGCGAAACTTCTGGATAAAGCCCTGGTCATCGACGTCGAGTCAACGTGCTGGGAGCATGCGCCGCCACGTGGTCAGATCAGCGAGATCATCGAGGTCGGGTTGTGCGTGGTCGACTTGCAGTTGCTCCAGCGTGTCGACCGGGTCTCCATGATGGTCAAACCGGAACGATCGGAAGTAAGTCCCTTCTGTTCACAGTTGACCAGTATTACTCCCGACATGGTACGCGCCGCGCCGCCGTTAGCCGAGGTCGTGCGTGTCCTGCGTGATCGCTATCGATCCGCGGACCGGCTCATGGCCAGCTGGGGTGATTATGATCGCAATCAGTTCACGCGGAATTGCTGCACCTACGATATCAAATACCCTTTCGGTCCAACACACTTGAACATCAAGACACTTTTCTCGGCCGCGCTCGGCCTGCCGCGCGAAGTCGGTGTACCGGCGGCGTGCCGGCAAGTCGGGCTGACAATGGAAGGCACGCACCACCGGGGTGGCGACGATGCCTGGAATATCGCCCGCCTATTCTGCCTCTTGCTGCAACGCTTTCGCCGTGCCGGTTTGTAATGCTCCTGCGGATCATGACGAGCACGCGCCGTCATGACCCGATCGCGCGCGGCGGGTCGTGAGCGTTCGCTGGCCCACCGCGTCTTGGACGTGCCCGGCACGCGCGCATTTCTCGAAAATCCACGGTGCCACCGGCGAATGTGAGCTACGGTTCTATAGCTTCGATGTCATTCCCCATTCAATTCTCCACCATTATTGGGGTTGAGAATCCAAATGAATTGCGCGCAACTGGCCGAACGCATTGAAACACTCCGCCCTGGCGCCGATCCACGCGACGTCGCGCGTCTATGCCTGCTGCTGACCAATGCAAACGAGGACGTTGATGCATTGTCGGATAACAAGCGGCTGCGACAGGCGTGGCAGGAGATGGACCTGCGCGTGCAGGCCGCCACCGATCAACACGCCGCCATGAATTGCGAGTTGGAGTCGCTCGCCCGATCCGACCCACGCAAGTTCTCGCCGGACCAAATCTGGATCCTGATCCGCGCGATCAAGGTGCAAAGCCAAATCCTGCAACTCTATCTGGGTGAACCCGCACTGGATGTCTAGGGAAAGCCGGGGTTGTAGAAAAACGCGTAATTGTTCACGGACCAGAAGAAAAAGAACACTCATCGACGCTAATTCTCGCTAATATCGGAAAACCGCACTTGGAAGTGCCTTCGACTTTTCTACGACTTGCCGGATTTATGTTGAGTGTTGCAGACTTTCCAGGGCGGTATCATTAGTGTTGATCAGTGAAGATCAGTGTTCCTTGATAGCAGGTGTCGTGAACGGCTACAAGCTTCGAAACAAACACGTTGAAAGCCCTGGACGTGGACATCCATCGTGCCGAAAGAACTTGAAGCGGCGCTAGCCCGGCACGACGAACATCTTCTGTCCGTCGGGACGCCGCCCGGGCGCGCCCGTTTCGGCCGTGTGGGTGCGCACGTCCCAAGTGGTTGGGATTCGGGGCGGGGCTCCGCGAACGGTCCGGCGATCACGCACCACTCCCGTCAACGTTTACGCGTTTCTCTTCCGCATAACTTGGCCGATAGTAATTCGGAAGGAGCGTCCACGGATCCGTGCAACGGCCCTGCTGGTAGCCGCGCCACGCAAGTTGGCCGACGCAATCGGCGCGCGGCGTCCAGAGCTCCTTGTCGGCGAGTTGGACATGGGAAGGCAGTTGGCCTTCAAAACGATCCGCCGTCGGGCCGGTCAATACCGTCTCCGGTGGCAAGGAGTTCAACCAGGCGCGGCGATCGACAACCTGGCACGCGCGAATGCAAGTCCAAACTCCGGACGAATCGCGTCGATAAAGTGCCGCGAACCACTGACCTCGCTGTGCGTTCATGACGACACCAGTGGATTCTGCCGCAGCCGGCAACCGAGTGGCAATTGCCGCCAACGTATTAACGGCGATGAGGCGCGCGCCGGTCGCGTACGCGAACGTCTTGGCCGTCGTTACGGCGATGCGCAAGCCGGTGAACGAGCCGGGTCCGTTGGTCAGCGCGACAAGCTCCACATCAGACGGCGACCAGCCAGCATCACGTAGCGCGTCACGAATTGCCGGTGCCAACGACTGAGTGGTCCGCCGGTCGGCCGGCAGGCAACGGTACTGAAGCAGTCGATCATCGTGGAGTAACGCAATCGAAGCGTCTCGGGTCGATGTTTCCAGGGCAATAATCCGCAATTCACATACTCGCGTAGTTGGTGGAATTCTCAAAAAACGGCAACAAGACCCGATTCCAGACGGGTACCATGGGCGTCCGCGTTTTGTCGTCGTGGACGCCCGATACGGTCGGCATTCGGCACGTGCATTCAATATATACGGACGCGCGCCGTGTGCCCACACCCTTCCCTTGTGAATCGTCCGCGCGCACCGCACTCGACGAAGGACCTGGGCTGCCAATACAATGTTCGCTATGGCGGAGTTGCTTGCTGGGCGGCGTTTGGGCCATTCGACGGAAAGACAACACGATGAGTCACGATATCACGATTCGGCCGATTCTGCGTTCCGATCTGGAGTTTGCCCAGCATGTCCGCGCGCTGGCGGGATGGAATCAGACGCGCGCCGATTGGCGCCGCTTGCTCCGTTATCAGCCGGATGGTTGTTTTCTGGCCGAACTGACGGGCTGGCCGGCGGGTACCGCGACCGCCATCTGTTATGGCGCATCGCTCGGTTGGATCGGCATGGTGTTGGTGGATCCCGAATCACGTCGCAAGGGAGTCGCGACGGCGTTGATGGAACATGCGATGGAGTTCCTGTCTGGACGCGTGGTGTGCATTAAACTCGACGCGACTCCGGATGGTCAGAGAGTTTATGAACGCCTGGGCTTCCAAGTGGAATATTCGTTGACACGTTGGCAGCGTGCCGATCACCAGAGTGTCCCGTGCGGCGCCCGCTGCCCACCGCTGACCGAAGCGGATTGGTCCGAGTTAGTACGCGATGACGCGGTGGTGTTCGGCGTCGAACGGAGTCGTTTGCTCCGGATGCTGGATGACGACAGCCTGGCGACATGTATGGCGAGAAACTCGAACGGATCGATCGAGTCATATGGCATGGCGCGGACCGGAGCCCGCGCCGCCTACATCGGCCCCGTGGTTTCATTGCGCGGCGCCTCCGCGGCGGGTGTAATTCACGAACTCATCGAACGCGTCGAACAGGATGCTCTCTATTGGGACATCCCGGACGACAATCTGCCGGCAATTGAATTGGCCATGCGGCTTGGGTTTTCGCGCCAGCGGCCCCTGGTGCGCATGTGGCACGGACGCACCCTGGTCAAAGGCAACACGTGCGGGCAGTGGGCCATCGCCGGTCCAGCGGTCGGCTGAACCGGCGAATCCGACATCTACTTTTTCGGCGCGGACCCGAGTTGCTTCAAGAGCACGTCGACCGCTTTGGCGATCTGCGGGTCCTCGCCCCGCGCGACGTTCTCCGGCCGGTTGTAGACAAGCACGTCCGGTTCGAGTTCCAGGTTCTCCAGATACTTTCCGTCCGGCGTTACCATGCCGATCTGGGGGATCCCGAAAACGATGGCCGGGTTGATCAGCGTCTCCCACCATACGGCGGTGCCGGTCCCGGCAATGGGCGTGCCGACCAACTTGCCGAGTTTCAGTTGTTTGAACGCGTACGGGAACATGTGGGCGTCCGAGTAGTTGCTTTCGCTTTGCACGACGACGACCGGACGCGACCAGCGTGCGGCCGGCTCCGCCCCGAGATCGCCGCGTTTCTTGCCGCGTGGCTGAAAATAGACGTAGTCCTTGCCGCTCAGGAATGCCACGAGATCATCGTGGAGCCAACCGCCGCCATTGTACCGTGTATCCACGATCAGCGCTTCCTTGTCACTGTTGCGCCCAAGCGTATCGCGATAGAACCGGCGGAAACTCGCGTCATTCATTGATTTGATGTGCACATAGCCAACTCGGCCCTTGGACAGCTTGTCGACCAGCGCGCGCCGCGAGCGAATCCACCGCTCGTACAGTAACGGTCCAAGCTGCGCGCTGCTGACCGGTTTGATGATCTCTTCCCAGTCGTCCTTCGACTTGGGATCATGGAGCCCAAGTCGCACCTGTTTGCCCGCCTTATGGTTCAACAATGGGAACACGTTCATCTGGGCCGTCAAACGCACACCATCGATATGCGTGATAATGACTCCCGGCTTGATGCGGCTCTCTTCACGATCGGCCGGGCCGCGTGAAATGACTTCGGCGACCCGCAAACCCGCGCCATCGTACTTAAGATCAAACAGGATCCCGAGGTCGGCGGTCGAGTCACCGCCGGATCGGTGGGGTCGATACCGAGCCCCCGTGTGGGACGCATTGAGTTCCCCCAACATCTCGCTCAGTAAGTCGACGAAGTCGCGGTCGTTCGCAATGCCTGGAAGAAAGGCCGCGTAGTTCTCTTTCATTGCGTCCCAATCGACACCATGCAAGTCCGGTCGGTAGAACTTGCGTTTAACTTGCCGCCAGACGTGCTCGAACAGGTAGGCTCGTTCGGCCGGCCGGTTCAATTCCATTTCGGCAGTGTACGCAATCTTCTTGGCGCTGCCCGTGCCGCTCTCCGGCACGCTCACTTTCGACAGGGCCCCAGACTCTTGCATGACGAACACGCTCTTGCCGTCCTTGGCAAAACGGACCTCGCCCGGTGCCGAGCCGCCGAGCGCGGCCAGTTTGTACGTGCTCCGCGAACGAATCCGCGACGTCCAGAGGTCCCAGCCCTTGTCTTCCTGCGCGAAATAGACCAGGACTTCCCCGTCGGGTGACATGTCGTAGCCGGCGATCGGCGCCGAATGAAGTGTCAGGCGTCGCAGCCGGTCCTCCCGATTGGTCAGATCGATACGGATTGGTTTCCTGGCAGGTTTCGTTTTGGCCCCGTCGCCCGTGCCATCTTTCTTGCCGTCATCTGATTTCCCGGATGACGCGTCCTTGTCTTTCGAAGTTCGTTTTTTCGGCTCTTTCTCTTTCTTTTTCTTCTTTGCTTCTGCTTCGCGACGCTTGCGACGGGCGAGTTCCTCCTTGGTCAGGGTCGCCCACTCCCAGGCACCTCGATTCAAGTAGAATCCGAATACGTCCTGGTCGCTGCCCCATCCACCATGGCTGCGCCGCCCGAGTCGATCGGAAACGAACAGCAGGGCGCGGCCATCGCGGCTCCAGACCGGCCGGTCTTCCGAATATCCGCTGTCCGTGATATTGCTGATCCGCCCCGTTGCGATCTCGACAATTCCAATGTCCTGCAGGTAGCGATGGTGGGCGTTGTAAAGGAACGCCAACCACTTGCTGTCGGGTGACCATTGGTAGTGGATGTCGCCGTCGGAGTAGGAATAATTCAGGCGCGCCGGAACCAGCGGGCTCGACTTCTTGGTCTCGAGGTCCAGCATGCGAATCTCGTCACGGTTGCGTAAATAGGCGAGTTTTTTTCCGTCCGGAGAAATGACCGGCTGGAACGTCTCGGCATCCGACTGCAAAACGACCTGCTCGGTCAGCAGCGTCGCTGACGCGAAGCGATCCTCTTCAGCGCGCGTAATCGACGACTTGTAAAGATTCCACGATCCGTTCCTCTCGCCGGCATAGAATAAGGTGCGACCGTCCGGGGCCCAGGCAACACTCCGCTCCTGCTCCGGCGTATTGGTGATGCGTTTCGTGGTGGAATAATCCACGGATGTGACGAATACCTCGCCACGAATCACCAAGGCGATTTCGTCGTTATTGGGCGAAACCGCCATCTGCGTCGCACCGGTTGTCACTTTGGTGAGTTCCGTCGGGTTGTTCCGTTCATCCGCGACGACCTGTACCTTGACGCGGCGACTCTTTCGCTTGGGTTGTTTGACCCAGATCTGACCGTTGTAGCCATAGCACAACGTGCCACCGGACGCGATCGTCAAGAACCGCACCGGATTGATCGTGTGATGGGTCAGCTGGACCGCTTTCTTTTCGTTGCCAACCGGCATTTCCCAGACGTTGAATGTTCCGTTGCGCTCACTCAACCAGAACAGACGCGTGCCGTCGGCGTTCCACACGGGATTGCGGTCTTCGCCGCGGAAAGTCGTCGCTTTGGTGTGCTTATGACGCTTCGTGTCGTAGATCCAGACATCCCGGGCAACGGGCGAAACATGGTGCTTGCGCCAATGGTCTTCGTAGCCTTTGTAGTCGTGGTACGCGATCAATTTGCCATCCGGGCTTGGTACGGCCGCCTCGGCCGGTGTCGTCAGAATCTGCCGCGGCCGACCGCCGTCGAGGGCCACCTGATACAACTCGCCCATGCTTGGGTGGCCGATGACCGCGCGCGGATCATCCTGGCGGTGACTGGTGAACAGAACCGCGCGTCCATCGCGCGTGAACGCGGTTGGCAGATCGTCCGCGGAATGAAACGTGAGCCGCGAGGCAGCGCCGCCCGCCGCCGCGATGGCGAAAAGATCGAAGTTGCCGTATCGATCCGAA
>CAZSOG010000082.1:0-10350 GCA_964607555.1 uncultured Pirellulaceae bacterium
GCGCGCCCCGCATGGCGTCGTCGGTTAACGGCCATTGGTTGGGTGCACTTCCTAACGCGGCCTTCGGCCGCAAGGCTGGAGGCTGGAGGCTGTAGGGTTTGCGGCGTAAGGCCTCGGGAACAACATGCGCGCACGGTGCGCGCATGTGGCAGCCTACGAATCTAATAGTGATCAACCACCCTCCCGTTGGAATTGCGCGGACCAGCTTACGATCAAGGCCCTTCGAGATTTTCTACAGCTTAGCCCAGCCCCCCATGGGCTTGTGCCATGGGTGAATCAGTCTCCCGGCTCCGAGCATGTTGCCGCACCGGCAAATCGGGGACCGTGCTACGCGGCGGGTGCTCGAGTGGCTATAATCGGGGACTGTCGCGTATTGATCGCGTATTGATCCAATGCACTGCGGACGAACGGAAGAAACGATGCGGATCGGCCTGTTTATTCCTTGCTATGTTGACCAGTTTTACCCGGATGTGGGGCTCGCGACGGTCGAGGTCCTGAAGCAGCATGGCGTGGAAATCGAGTTTCCTCGGCAGCAAACGTGCTGTGGACAGCCGATGGCTAATACGGGCTGTCGCGAAGAGACGCTTCCCTTGGCCTTCAAGTTTCTGGAAATATTCAAGGACTACCCTTACATTGTCTGTCCATCGGGCAGTTGCGTGGCGATGGTCCGCCATCATTATCACGATTACCTGGCCGGACAGCCGGGGTTCGAGGAACTGTGTCAAAAGACATATGAGTTATGCGAATTCCTGACGGATGTGCTCAAAGTCGAGCGGATCGAGGGCCATTTTCCGCACCGGGTCGGCATTCACCAGAGTTGTCACGCGTTACGGCACTTACGTCTGGCCAGCAGCAGTGAACGTGTCGGGCCGACATACAGCAAGATGCGACAATTATTGCAGGCATTGGAGGGGATTTCGTTTTCGGAGCTTGAGCGTCCCGACGAATGTTGTGGTTTTGGCGGCACGTTCGCGATTAATGAAGAGGCGGTTTCCTGTTCGATGGGGCTGGACCGGATTGCCGACCACCAGCGGGCCGGCACGGAGGTGCTTACCGCGCCGGATATGTCCTGTCTGATGCACCTGTCCGGGCTGCTAGAGCGGCAGCACATTCCATTGCACGTAATGCACATCGCGCAGATTCTCGCCGGACGGCAAGTTCCGGCCCAGTAAACGGATGGCGGTCATGACGCAAACAGTTTTTGAACACGCGCACGACGCGGACCAGTTCATCGCGAACGCCGAGCGGTCTCATTGGCATGATCAGGCATTATGGTTCGTGCGTGCCAAACGCGACGCCGCGGCGCGCTCCGTGCCCGAGTGGGAATCGTTGCGCGAAGCGGCCGCGCGGATCAAGGCCGATACGCTGGTTCACCTGGCCGACTTACTGGAGCAATTCGAGCAGAACGCGACGCGGCGTGGCATGCACGTGCATTGGGCCCGCGATGCGGACGACCATAACGAAATCGTCCATCGGATTCTTCAGGAGCACAAGATTCAACGGATTGTCAAGAGCAAGTCGATGCTGACCGAAGAGTGCGGGCTGAACCCGTACCTGGAGCAGCGGGGCATCGAGGTGGTCGATACGGACTTGGGCGAGCGCATTGTTCAGCTGCGGCACGAGCCGCCCAGCCACATTGTGCTGCCGGCGATCCACATCAAGAAGGAGGAGGTCGGCGAGACATTTCACGAACACTTGGGAACCGAGGCGGGGGCAAGCGATCCAGACTATTTGACCGAGGCGGCGCGCCAACACTTGCGTGACAAGTTCATGGCGGCGGAAGCGGGACTGACCGGCGTGAATTTCGCGGTCGCTGAGACCGGCGGTTTCGTCGTCTGCACGAACGAGGGCAACGCCGATATCGGTGTCTCGTTGCCGAAATTGCATATCGCCTGCATGGGGATCGAGAAGATGATCCCACGCGTGGAAGATCTGGCGATCTTCATGCGGATGCTGGCGCGCAATGCGACAGGGCAGCCGATCACGACCTACACATCGCATTTCCTCGGTCCGGTGCCGGGCGGTGAACTGCACATTGTTCTGGTCGACAACGGGCGCAGCAACCTGCGTGCCGACCCGAAGTTTCGGGACGCGCTTCGGTGTATCCGCTGCGGCGCCTGCTTGAATACATGCCCCGTCTATCGGCGCAGCGGGGGGTACAGCTACCATGCCACCGTTCCCGGGCCGATCGGCTCGGTGCTGAACGCCGTGCGCGACGTCAAGGTGTACCATTCACTGCCGTTTGCATGCAGCCTGTGCGCCTCCTGTACCGACGTCTGCCCCGTCAAGATTCCGCTCGATGAAACGCTGCTGCAGCTGCGCTGGGACGTTGTCCGGCACGGTCAGTTGGCGTGGTCCAAGCGGATGTTGATGAAGCTGACGAGTTTTGTATTTCGTCGCCCACGTCTCTATTCCGTGGCCGGGAATATCGCGCGACGCGTGTTCCCGTGGCTGCCGCGGTTCATGGTCTACAATCGCCTGAATGCCTGGGGACGCCAACGTAACCTGCCCGACATGCCCAAGAAGAGTTTTCGCCAGCTATACCAGGACGATCATGAGCAATAAACAACAGATACTCGAAGCGTTGCGCGCCTGCCCGTTGCCGGAAACCGATCTGGCGTCCGCGCCGGTGGATGAACTCGTGTTTCCCGATCCGGTCCAACAGTTTCGCGCGACGGTCGAGGCGGTTGGCGGCGGCACGCTGCAGGTGTCGGCACGTGACCAGATCGAAGCGGCACTCGGTTCGTTGGCCGCGTTTCAGAACGTCAAGAACGTCTGGTCCCTGGTGCCCGAGATTGCGTCAGTTGGCGGCGACTGGGATCAGGTCGAAGACCCGCACGCATTGGAAGTACTTGATGTTTGCATCGTTCCCGGCATTTTTGGTGTGGCAGAAAATGGCGCCGTCTGGATCACCGACCGGCAGATCCGGCACCGCGCCGCGTTATGGATCGCGCAGCACGTCGCCATCGTGCTTCCGGCCAACGAGATCGTGCACAATATGCACGACGCGTACCGGCGCGTCGACCTTGCCCCGCTCAAGTTCGGTGTGTTCATTTCGGGCCCCTCGAAAACAGCTGACATAGAACAGTCACTTGTTATCGGCGCGCACGGTCCTCGGTCGCTGACCGTCGTGTTGATCCAGCCGAGTGGCGGCACGGTGTAACGGATTGCGTCTTCGTCAGCCGGCGCTGCGCACCCGGCCATGTTGAAATCAATGCCTCGTGCCACGGTGCGCTTGCGCTCGACGATCCACCGAAGCACCATACCACTGAAACACTGAAACACCGAAACACCGAAACAGTCGATGCAATTCCGTATTCTGACATACAATATCCACAAGGGGATCGGGGGCGTGGATCGGCGCTACCGACTCGACCGGACAATCGCCGCGATTCGGCATGTGGTTCCGGACATCATCATGTTGCAGGAGGTGGATGAGGGAGTGCCCCGTTCGCGACGCACCGGCAAGTCGATCTGCTGGCCGACGCCCTCAAGATGCGTTATCGGGTTTATCAACCGAACGTGACGTTGAAAACGGGACGGTACGGGAACGCCATTCTGAGCCGATTTCCATTGGCTGACGTCCGTGATATCGATCTGACCATTCCGATGAAGAAACGCCGCCGTGCCCTGGCGGCCCACTGTCGCCTCCGCGGGGAACAACACTCACGCACGCTGTTGCTGATCAACGTCCACCTCGGCCTGGCGGGCTTTGAGCGAACCATTCAGGTGCGGCGGCTGTTGAACTGTGATGTGATGGCGCACGTTTACCGCCGCACGCCCGTCGTGATCGCCGGAGATTGCAATGACGTGTGGGGCACGTTGGGCCGACGGTTGTTCCAGCCGGCAGGTTTCCGTATCGCGAGCGGCGAGAAAAAGACGTTCCCGGCCGTCTTGCCGGTGCGTGCGCTGGATCGCGTGTTCTGCCGCGGCGATATTGAAGTGAATTCCAGTTTCGCGTCGCGGACCGCCACCGCGCGGCAGGCGTCCGATCACTGGCCGTTGATCGTCGACTTCACTCTGCCGATGCAGTAGCCCGCGTTCAGAACCGGCGCGCTTACACCCGCGACCCAGTCGAAATAATGCCGACGTGACCGTTGCGCGAAATGCGGCTCGCAAGCGTACGTGGAAACTGTGGTCGACCGAGAAATGCGCGGGCGAGAAAGGCAAGAATATGCAGGACTGCTCACACTGCCGCCAACTCGATTTATGAAATCCTCCCATATTCGTGCCATTCAGGCCTGGCGCATCAATAATTGTCCCATTCGCGACTTGCAACCACATCATGCAGCGTAGTGCTCACCTTATCAAACTGAGAACGTGTCACAAGACCTTATCACTCAATGAAGTGTCCTTCGTGCTCTTCGCGTTTTTTTTCTCGTCGCCACGCCAGGCCCGGTGATCGGCCGCGGTACACGAAGAACGCCGCGCGCCGTCAATTCGGCGCGCGGCGTTCGTATTGCCGGCCCTTCCACGTCCTTTTCAAGACGATTGTCATCCCGCATCCCCGCGGACACATCGTTTCGCCCGCGCAACAATAGACGCTAATAGCCCTGCTATCAATGTTGCCGCCAACGCCGTGCGGTGAATCCACCGAGGGCCAGGACCATTGCCCATATCAATAGCCCGGATGGCTCGGGGACGGGCCCAACCACCGAGCCATTCCGCACGCTGAACAGATAACGTCCGGTCTCCGTGCTGTTCAAGCTGTGCTCGGCCAGCGCGTTGAAGCCACCGTCCAGAAAATCGCCGTTAACCCCGGAGCCCGCGAGTTCCTGGGCGATCGTTCCGTTGGACCAGCCGGCGCGTGCCGAAGACCCGCCAAGGCCGTCCGCATCACCGCCGCTGGCTTCGCCTGTTTCCCATTGGATCTTGTCGTAGTTGAACTCAAAATCAAAGTCGCCCGCGTTGATGTCGGAACGGTCGATGATCACGAGCTGAAAGAAGTTACGGTTCGTATGGTTGGGACTCGAATCATAGTAGTCAACGTTCAACCAATTGACGCCGAACGAGTTTTGCGAACCGACGAGGCTCTGGCCGTATGTTACGGGGCTTCCGGCATTGCTCGTGTCCACGTCGGCGAAGAATGGGGCCAACATGGGCGTTCCCGTGCTGACGATGTTGAACGGAGTGAACTCCGACAATGGACCAGTAAACGTCACGTTGCCATTGTTGTTCACATAGCCTTGGGTGTAGTTGTCACCAAAAAAATTGAGCGTGAAGCCGAAGTCGACGAGTCCCGTCGAACCATCGTCATTCGGTGGAAGTGTGTTCGTCACATAGTTAATATCGGATCGGACGGCGGCACTCGCCATGGTGGTCAAGCCGATAACACACACGGCGGCACCAACCAGGACAGCGCATTTCAAATTGCCTCGTTGCATGACATTTCCCCTCGAAACTGAGAGAGCTGGGTTGACCTGGGACGCACATCGATGCACGCCACTCATGTCAACCGCAGATCGGAAAATCCGTCAAACGCGCGCCATGAACCATCGCCTTACGCAGGGTTGGATCATGGACTCTTACACGCATTGCACACACCGACCAAGGTGCGCGCCACGCGGATTAATCTAACGATGGGCGGTGGGCCCGCGGAGGTCGGAAAAGGTCCGCTGGTATGCCAGATTGTGGGTGACATGTTCGAGCACAAACCGCGCCGCGCAACGGGGCTTCCACCCGTTGTGTCCCGCGCCGTGCCAGCGCGAATAAAGACGCGGCATGGCCGCTCCCTGTTTCGTCCTCCCCACCTGCCATCTGGTTCGGAAGAACATGCAGGAGCGGTTCGGCGACGGGGTCGCCGACGGGTCCCCAGTCGACGCTCGCCTCACCGTCAAGCGACAATAACATGTCACTTGAGGCGATGATGCTGGCGCGGGACGGCAGCGCCATTACCAAGAGCAGGACGCAGGCGAACGCCCACGTGGACCGTTCAGGTACATCCATAAACGTCACACTCCCTTTTGTGATCCAACTCACACCCGAAAGATTAAGTGATTCCGTGGATTGCATCAAGCGTTGAAAGGTGAATTCGTCGCGCTCTTTATCGGCCGTAAACGACCAGTTCATAACGTGGTTATAAATGGGAAAAATGGGTTATGTGAGGTGTATGTAGAATATGGGAGGCCTGCGTGATCGGGGGCATCGATTTTGGGTAGCCGCTTTCGGTTGCGTGAGTCTTGATCCTCCACGGATGCCAGGCACGGTGTGTGGTCTTCGTGACGCCGCGGCGGGATCCCCTGTCGGCGGAGTCGGAGCGCGTGTCAGGGCGGATGCACGTCCGTGCGTGCGGCAACCTTGCACGTCGAGCGGCCCGCCGGTACGTTGCTTTTGGCGGACTGTTTGGTGCCAACGGTTACTTGGGATATACTCCAGGCGGTTAGGTTCGTCCAAGTGGATCGTGAATTGGCGCGGTCCGTTCTCCCGTTGGTCGAACTCGCACAGGACATTTCAAAGTGGCGGCAGCATATCAGTATCGATGAATTATCGGAACATCAGCCGGTTGTTGGGCGTCGTGGCGTTACTGATCGGTGCGTCGATGGTATTCAGTCTGCCGTGGGCGTTTCCCGAATTGGGTTACCGGGCGTCGTTGGCGGCGGGGCGCGGTCCCGATGGTTTGCCGAGTGCGTCATTTGAAACGGCCGGTTTTCTCGCGTTGCTGGCCAGCATGGTCGTGTGTGGCCTGGTGGGTGGGGGGTTACTTTGGTTTGGACGCACGGCCGAGGGAAGCGTGTTTCGCAAGGAGGCGATGGCCGCGGTCGGACTCAGTTGGGTGTTGGCGACCGTGCTGGGCGGGCTTCCCTTTTATTTTTCGGGAACGTATCGTTGTGCGGGCGTCCGGATGCTCGGCGCGGACGACCTTCCGGTGCTGTTTAAGTTCGGTTCCTGGAACCCGCGTTCGCAATGGCGTTCGGGCCCGCGTTTGACAGGGGATGCGCATCGGGTGATCAAGGCACTGCATGCGGCGGGTGCGGCGGGTCTGACTCCGGCCCGGTTGTCTGGCGTGCTGCCGAGTGGCCGCGCGGAGGCCGTTTTGCGCGACCTGATCGCGCGGGAACCGGTGTGGCGCGGCGTCCTGATCACACCGCGATCGCGGATCGGTCCAGCCGTTTATTCGGGCAGTTATCGTATCCGCTGGGTACGCATGAGTCTGATCGATGCATTTTTCGAGTCACAATCGGGTTTTAGCACGACGGGCGCCACGGTCTTTGCCGACCTGGAGGACGCGGTGCTGATCCCTCACTGCATTCTGTTTTGGCGCAGCACGACGCATTTTCTCGGTGGTTTGGGGATCATTGTTCTATTCGTATCGCTGCTGGGTGGTGGCGCGTCGGGCAAGGCCCTGATGCGGGCGGAAATGCCCGGCCCCACAAAGGAAGGCATGACGCCGCGCATGCAGCAGACGGCTTGGTTGTTCGTGGCGGTCTATGTCGGTTTGAACGTGGTGCTGGCGGCCATTCTCCACGTGGCCGGACTGACGGTTTTTGATTCCCTATGCCATGCATTTGGCACCATGGCGACCGGTGGATTCAGCACCTACAACTCGAGTGTCGGGCATTTCGTTAATCATCCGGACAAGTATCACAGTGCGTTGATCGAGTATTCGATCACGCTGTTCATGGTCCTTGCCGGGACGAACTTCACCTTGCTTTATCTCTGCTTGATTCGGCGGCCGAGCAGGCTACTCACGGATCCCGAGTGGCGTGCCTACATGGGGATCATTTTGTCGGCCACTGGTTTGGTAATCCTGTTCGGGCTGTTACACGGCGATTTCGCGGATCTCCGCGGCGCGGTACGGCACGGCCTGTTTCAAGTCGTATCGATCATTACGACCACGGGATTTGGTACGCACGATTTCGATCAATGGAACCCCTTTGGGCGCGCGGTACTGTTCATTCTCATGTTCATAGGCGGCTGCGCCGGCAGCACGGCGGGTGGCATGAAGGTCATACGCTGCGTATTACTGGCCAAGATCTTGCGTCAGGAAGTCGAGTTGGCCGGCCATCCGCGCGTGATTCGCCCGCTCCGGTTGGGCAGTCAGGCGGTTTCCGACCCTGCACTGCGTAAGAATGTCCTGGTTTACTGCTGTTTGATCATGGTGATCTTCGTCGCCAGTTGGGTTTTCATTGTTGGATTTGAAACGGAGGTGATCTGGGGGCATGCGATTGAGCACAAGCTGATCGACTGTGCCAGCGGCGTTGCCGCCACGCTCAACAATATCGGCCCGGGATTGGGCATTGTGGGCGCCACCCAGCAGTACACGGCGTTCAGTCCGGTAACCAAACTGTTGTTTGTCGTGCTGATGATGCTGGGTCGACTCGAGTTGTTCTCGATCCTCGTCCTCTTCTCACCCCGTTTCTGGCGCACGATGTGAGGCGCGGCGCGTTACCAGGCCTCCTTGTGCACGGCCGTGTCGCGATAACGGGTCCGTGCCGCGTGCTGTTCGGCCGGCCAGCCGATCGACATAACCGCGACGGGAATCACGTGGTCGGGAACGCCGAGCAGCGTGCGGATATGCTCGACCCGGTCGGGGCGCGGATGGACGCCCAGCCAGCAGGCCCCGAGGCCAAGTGCATTGGCGGCCAAGAGCAGGTTTTCGATCGCCGCCGAACAGTCCTGCAACATGTATGACAGCTGGTGATCGTGGGCCCGATCGAGGTCGCCGCAAACCACGATGCCGAGCGCCGCCTCGGCCAGCATCGTGCCGTTCGGAAGGCCGGCGGCAATGCGTGTGCGCAGGGGCTGGTCACGCACGATGACGAATTCCCAGGGGTCCTTGGCCACGGCCGACGGTGCTGCCATCGCGGCCTCCAACAGGTCATGGACCAAGGCGTCACTGACCGGCGCGCCCGTGTACTGTCGAATGCTCCGTCGCGTGAAGATGAAGTTCAGCTGCGTGTTCATGCGCGTGGTCCTTCTGGTTGCTTGAGAGGCAGCAACGCAACCGCCGCTCCCGAGTGATGGCCCGCCTCCTCGACGGGCGCGGTACGTTCGTCGAGCCGGGAGGAAACCACTTCCGTCTCGGCTTCCGGACACCGTGTCGACCGGGACTTGCGAAAGCAGTTCGCGTGGCGTACAGTCACAACGCGTGCTGCGCCCGCAAGGCTGGAGGCTATAGGCCGTAGACTGGAGGCGTCACGGGGCAAGGTCTCGGGAAAAACATACGCGCACGGTGCGCGCATCCTGCAGACTAAGAATCTTAACATGTCGCTGCCGAAGTGATACTCCTCGAACCGACGCGGATGTCCCATGTCTTGTCCACGCTGCAAAAAAGGGAAATGCACGGGCTTGTGCGAACAGAAAAAAAAGCCCGATAAGAAACCGAAAAAGAAAAAACGTAAAAAAGACAAGAAGTCGTGACGAAATTCGGTACAATGGAGGCCGTGGTCATGGCGCCATCCATGGTCCACGTCAGGGGCACCAGACGGGAGAAGGTGGAGGCATGTTCACCAAACTGATTGTGGCCGCGTTTCTTGTTGGAGTCGTGACCGTATCTTCCCAGGGGCAGGACGCGTTAAGCGTGTCGGTTGGTCCCTCCCAAACCAGTATGCCGCGATCGTTCGCGGCGATCAATCAGCAGTTGCGCGCGGCGCTTCGGCAGGAAGCGACGCAACAGAACGCGGCCGTGTGGGCGGCGACGGTCGTGGAGTTGACGGGATTGTACCAGGAACTGAAGGAGGATCCACGCCTGGCGTCGAGTGGTACGCTGGAATCATATCGGGCGAAACTGCGTCATCGCCTGCGGCAAATCCAGGAACGTCTGCAACGTGACCTGCGCCGCGCCGAGAGTCGGCATACGCGCTCGGCGAGCGCCAATGTTGATGTGGCCGCCGCCGTGGCGCGCCGGTTGGCCTTCCAGTTGCCGCTGGCCGGTGCCGGTTTGGGGACGCCGTCGATGATGTTTGGCATGCCGGGAGGCATGCTCGCCGGCAACCGTGGCGGCGCGGCACGCACCGACTACGGTCCAGCCCTGGTCGATCTGATCCAACGGACGATCGCACCCGAGTTCTGGAACGTGAACGGCGGACCCGGAGCGATCGCCTATTATCCGCTCTGGTACGCGCTGGTGGTTCGCGCCACGGGCGAAGTCCACGGCCGCGTTGGCGGCCTGACCGGTGCGCTCCGCGGCGGGCATTAGAGACCTTATGGGCCGTAGGTTGATGATCTTGAGTCAAGTTTTTGGGTCAGACTACGCATGGGTCATGGGGCAATGCAAACGGGCATGCGATTGGGGTTGCGCGCGGTCGGTTTGGAAAACCGACCTACGTGTGCCGCCCACCTGGATATCGGGCGGCGCTGCAAATCGCTTTTTTGGGCGCTACACGTAGCGCGGCTCTCCGAGCCGTCACG
>CAZSOG010000083.1:0-10310 GCA_964607555.1 uncultured Pirellulaceae bacterium
CGTCAGGTCATGTTGTGTCGCGGTCAGGTTGTCGGTCCGCCGCAGGACTTCGGTCGTCAGCGCGGCGTAGGACGCGCGGATCGATACCAGTCGCTCCATTCGGTTCTGGGCCGCCACAAGGCCGTCGGTCAATACGCTGACTTGGTTCTTGCTAAGGTTCACTTCCGCCTGCAGGCCACGCACGGCCACGTCCAACTCGTGGTGAAGGTGATCACGAATCTGCTGTTCCGCTACCAACGCGGCGCGAACCCGCGGGTGCTCGGGCGACATCGTCCCCAACAGTTGCGAAGTCTGGAGTTGAGCGTCGATCAAACCGTCTTTGAGACGCTTCAGGTCAGGTAGCGCCGCGAGCAATCGATTGGGGGTCGCGACCAGATGGTTCGGGTCCTCACGCGCCGCCATCAGCAACTCGAGCAAATGCCGATCGGTTTCATATTTCTCGGTCGCGCGGCGTACTTCTTGACGCAGTTCAACGATCGTCGTTTGCAGACTGCCCGAACTGGATGTACGGTCGCTCAACGACCGCAGTTCGGCCAAATCGGCGCCGACGCTACATTCGAGTTGCGTGAGTCGCGAGACGGCATCATCCAGTTTTCGCTGGGCCAGGTCGGCGGACTTGGCAAGCTCGTCGACGACACTTTGCGTCTTACGATTGCGCAGCGATTGGAATCGTTTTTCGAGTTGCGTGCATAGCTCGCTGGTCAACCGGAGCGCTCGTTGGCGATCCGGATCCTTCACTTTCAAGTAGAAGAGCTCCGTTGTTCCCAACTCCGTGCCGTTGGGTGGCACGATACGGATGTGTGCACGTGCCTTGTCAACCGCGATGGCCGACGGCCATTGGTTGTTGGGGGTCCGCCCGGCTGGCGGTCCGACCTGCCGTAACGCCGCGGTCACGACCGACGGGCTTCTGATCAACTCGAGGATCGTTTCCTGGACATTCTTGAGCGACTCGAGCGTGTCGAATCGGCCGGGGCGCGCGGTGCCCAGAGCGGCCTCGTCGCGCACGGTAAGTGCTTGGGTCACTTCCCACGGCGGTTGGTACATCGCCATGGCATAGTAACCACACGACAGTGCTATCAAGAGTGTTGGAACAAACCACCGTTTCCAATAAACCCGTAGTGTGCGTGGAATATCGCCAAACGGCGTCGTCGGTTCTGAAGCGTGTGTCATGGGAGTCCTTTACAAAGATCGCGGCGGGGCCGCGCGGCGCGTCATTCCGAGGCAAGCCCGTAATCAAATGTAGGTCACGCGGGGACGCCGTCCGGGCCCGCGGCGTGACCGCCGAGAGGGGATTTGCCGGCAGGCTTCCCCGCAGCACTCCGCCCGGCCACACAATCGCCACAATCGGAAGGTGCGGTCCCCGAACGGTTATCGCGAGGAGGATCGGAGCCACGCATCTCATCGATTCCTTGCATAATGCGGGGGGGCTGCACCCGCAAGGGAGTACGGCCTCGTTCGGTCGCGCTCTCGCCCGTTGCCTCGGAACCCCCGCGCACCGTGCGCGCATGCGGAGTTGGGAGCATTCGCAACCGTTCACGACTCGGAAGCCTGAAAACCGCAGATGAACGCCAATGAACGCAGATAGTGCAACCAAGAGTGCTGTTGGCAGTCTCGAAAAAGGGACCGTTGCTATGTCCGACACAAAGCAAAGAAACACCGCTTTCCCATCACATCAGATATCCGCGTTTATCCGCGTTCATCTGCGGTTTAGTCTCTTACGAACCGTGAACGGCTACAAGAATCCACCGCGGCGTCAATTCCCGAAAAACCGGCCTGTTCGCGCTTTCATGACCGCGTTTGTGGCACGGCCTTCCTGCGTTGCTTCCTCATCATGCGGGTTGATTCACGGGTTTCGTGGTCATCTCCCGTGCCGTTCGAGATGAACAGGTGACACGCAACGCTCATGCACGCGTTCGTCGGCGTGCGTTTTGGTTTGCTTTCCGTCGGTCATGACCGACATTTAATGGAGACCATGCATATGAAGGGGACCGACCTTGCACGTTGACCGTTTGAAGAATTTGGACCAGTGCGTAGAAATAGCACCAACTTGGGACTGCATGTCGCACGGTGTTGCCTTTCGACGTGCCGCGTGGCTGCACAATTGGTGGCGGCACTACGGCGCCGGTCGCGAGTTGTTTGTCTTGACCGTGCGTAACGCGCGGGACCAGCTCGTTGGAATCGCGCCGTGTTACGTTGAGTCATCGGTACGCCACGGTCGTGTTGTCCGCCTTTTGGGCGACGGCGTTGTCTGTTCGGACCATCTCGGCTTGCTCGCGACGCCCGAGTACCGTGACGCGGTGGCCGAGGCGCTCGCGCGGTGGATGACTCGGGCAAGTCAAGGAGAACACGGCGCGGAAAACCAGTGGCACGCGCTCCACCTGGATGGCGTCGATGGAAACGATAGGCTGGTCGCCCTGTTGGCCGAGCGAATGACGACCTTGGGAAACCGCGTCCACTGTCAGATGCGGTTTCAGTACTGGACGATGTCGCTAGGGGATTCGTGGGAAGAGTACCTGGCGGGCATGTCCAAGACGCGGCGCAAGGTCGCGCGTCGCATGCGCCGCCGATACTTCGATACGGGACGCGCAATCGTGAAGACGTTCACCTCGGCCGATAGCTGGGACGACGCGATGCGAGTCTTCGTTAATTTGCATCAGCGCCGGCGCGAGAGCCTGGGGCAACCCGGCTGTTTCGCGGACCCGCGATTCAACGCGTTCCTACACGCGGCCGCGCGGGATCTGCGCGACCGTGGTGTGGCCCGCCTCTATCTTCTGGAACTCGACGGCCAACCGGCGGCAGCCGACTTCTCACTAGTGGACGGCGACACGATGTTCGCGTATCAGTCGGGGATCGAACCGGCCGCGTTGGATGTCGGACCGGGTGCCCTATTACAGACGGCGACCATCCGGGACGCGCTGGACCAGCAATGCCGGACACTTGATTTTTTGCGTGGGGACGAGCCATACAAGGCACTTTGGGGCGCCGAACCAGCGCGTGGCGTCGAGTACCGAATCGTGGCGCACAAACCGTCGGCCCATCTGCGACACCAGGCCTGGCTGGCCGGTGATACGATGAAACAGTGGATCAAATCCGGGTTGGCGGCGACCGGGATTGTGTGAGTTACGTCTTCTTGATGCGCGCCTGGTGATCACTCGTGACCAACGCGTTCCCAGGCAATGGAGTGCGGATAATGACCATGTCCAAGACCCGACAGTCTCTCCTGGCGGCCTACTACGGCAGCACGCTGCCGGTACGCTGGTGGGCGCGGCGCAAGGCACGCGTGACGCGGCAGTGCCCCGTGATCGTGCTCTTCTATCATCGCGTCGCGGATGATACGCCCAACGACTGGACCATGCCAACACGGATGTTCGAACGCCAGGTCGCTTGGCTGCGGCGCCACGTTGATCTGGTGTCTCTGGAAGAGGCCCAGCGGCGCATTCGATCCGGTCGCAATGAGCGGACGGCCGTGAGTATCACGTTTGACGACGGCTATGCCGACAACTGCCGGCACGCATTGCCGCTGCTCGTGCGTAACGCCATCCCCTGCACCTATTTTGTTTCGGTGAACCATGTCGTGAACCAGGTGCCGTTCCCTCATGATCTGGCAGCCGGTAAGCCGCTGGCGCCAAATACGCCGGAACAACTGCGGCTCCTGGCCGGTTCCGGCGTTGAGATCGGACTGCACACACGGACACACGCCGATGTCGGCCGCATCGACGACGCGCTGATACTGCAGGATGAGGTGGTTGACTGCGGCACCGAACTGGGAACGATGATCGGCAGGCCGATTCGCTATTTCGCGTTTCCCTATGGGTTGCCCGACAACCTGAGTGCCGCGGCGTTTCGACTCGGTCGCGACGCCGGGTACCTGGGGATGTGCTCGGCGTTCGGCGTCTACAATCTACCGGGCGCGGATCCGTTCCACGTGCGCCGCGTGCATGCGGACCCCGAGTGGATTCGATGGCTCAATTGGGTCACGCTCGATCCACGCAAACTCCATGCGTCGAAAGGCGGCGAAATTCCGACGACCGAGTGGCGCGACGCGGCGCCCGATGCGCGCGACGCGCGACCAGCGCGCGACGCCGTGGACGCCCGAGATCAGGAACCCGCCACATGGGGTGACGGCCGATGAGTACGGCACTAACACCCCAATCGGCCGAAACATTAGAGTCGCAAGACCGGCCGCTGACGGACGCGCCGTCGACAGACGCAGAGCATGCATCGTCCGGTGATTCTTTCGTCCTGGGCCTGGCATTCATGTTGGCTGTCACGGTCGTGCAGCGTGTCGTCGGGTTCGCGCGCAGCGTCTTGTTTTGCGGTATGATGCAGGATGAACAACTCGGTCGCTGGTCACTTGCGTTCAGTTTTCTGTTGTTGGCCGCGCCGTTGGCCGTGCTCGGTCTGCCCGGTTCGTTTGGTCGCTACGTTGAATACTACCGGCAGCGCAATCAGTTGGGAACGTTCCTGCGGCGCACGGTCGGCGTCAGCGTTGTGTTATCGACGATTACGGTAGTGCTGGTCATCGCGTTGGCGCCCTTTTGGGCATGGCTTGTGTTCGGTGACGCCGGCGCGGCGTCCCTGGTGCGGTTGCTGGGCGGAGCACTCGCCTGCGTGATCGCGTTTAATTTCGTGGTCGAGTTGCTTACGGCCGTGCGCCAGGTTCGCGTCGTCGCGGTAATGCAATTCGTCAGCAGCGTTCTGTTCGCGGTGATTGCGATCGCATTGCTTGCGTTCACCAACTTGGCGGAACGTGGTGTGATCATCGCTTTCGGGGCCGCCTGTCTGGTCGCGATCGGGGTCGCGGCGCGGCCGCTGTCGCGGATTGGTCGGCAGGCCGTAAGTTGTCGCGCTTGTTTACCGCACGCACGGCTGTGGGAAAAGCTGTTGCCGTTCGCTGCGTGGATTTGGGTAACCGATCTACTGGCCAACTTGTTTGACGCCGCGGACCGGATCATGATCGTGCATTTCGCGCGGGTCGACCAGGGCGCGGCCGACTCGATCATCGGACAGTACCACGCGAGCCGCGTCGTGCCGTTTCTGCTGGTCGCCGTCGCCGGCATGGTCGCGGGAGTCATTCTGCCGTATATGAGTCGCGATTGGGAACGCGGCAATCGGTCGACCGTGGCACGCCGGCAACTGTTGACTCTCAAGATCGGCGGGCTGGTGCTGACGATGTCGGGGGGCCTGATCCTCCTGGGCGCCCCGCTGCTGTTCGGCTGGCTACTGCATGGCCGCTACGATCAGGGTCTGACCGTGCTGCCGATCACGTTGACCTATTGCGTATGGTTCAGCCTGATGACACTGGCCCAAAACTACTTGTGGTGCACCGAACGTGCCCGGCTGGGCAGCATTGCCTTGGCAATCGGACTCGCCGCCAATATCGGATTGAACGTCCTGCTGTTGCCCTGGTGGGGGCTCCAGGGCGCCGTCCTTGCCACGGCGATCGCAAACGCCGTCGCGTTGGTACTGGTCCTGTACTTCGGCAGCTTTTGGGGCTTGATTCCCGACCGCGGCACCTTGTTTTGTTGCGCGCTGCCGGTGACACTGATCGTCGGCGCGCCGGTCGCCTTGGTTGCTGTTGCCGCACTCGCCATGGTCGGCTATCGCGAGGGATGGCTGTTCAATCCCAACGAGAAACGCCAGATGCTTGTCACCGCCTGGCGCCTTTGGCAACGCGTTTCGTCCCACCCGATCGCCGCCAGGTTCGCGTCGTCAGGAGACTCCAGATGATCGAGAGTGAAAAGATGGGAGAGGGACCGCGGGCGGGTCGACCATTGCGCGCGCTGTTCGTGTTGACAAGCATGCCGGTGGGTGGCGCGGAGACGTTATTGGTCAACTTGGCGCGGCGTCTGGATCGAGAACGGATCGTGCCGGAGATCTGTTGTCTTAAGCAACCCGGGCCGCTCGGCGAGGAAATCGCGCGTGAGATACCCGTCCATGCGAGGATGATACGGCATAAGTATGACGTTGGGGTCGCCTACCGTCTGCGACGCCTCATGCAACGCCGCCAAATCGATGCCGCGATCACGGTCGGCGCCGGCGATAAGATGTTCTGGGGAAGAATCGCCGCGCATATTGCTGGCGTCCCGGTCGTGCTCGCGGCCCTGCATTCGACCGGCTGGCCGGACGGCGTCGGGCGTCTGAATCGCATGCTGACTCGATGGACTGACCGGTTCATCGCGGTTGCCGAACCCCACGGGCGATACCTGGTGGAAAACGAGTCTTTTCCGGCATGTAAAGTCAGTGTCATTCCAAACGGTGTGGATACCGAACGGTTTCGCCCGAACCCCGCTGCCCGCGCGCTGATACGTACGTCCTTGGGAATCCCCGCGCATGCACCGGTTTTCGGAATCGTGGCCGCCTTGCGACCCGAGAAGAATCACGCGTTGTTCGTTGCTGCGGCCGAACGGATCGTGCGCGCCGTGCCCCACGCGCATTTTCTGATCGTTGGTGATGGGCCGCGGCGTGATCTGATTCAAAACGCCGCGCGGTCGCGCGGCGTGGACCGGCAAACGCACATACTCGGCAACCGGTCCGACATTCCCGAGCTGCTTGCCGCGTTGGACGTATTCATGTTGACGAGTCACCAGGAAGCCAACCCGGTTTCCATCCTCGAGGCGTTGGCGGCCGGCGTGCCAGTGATCGCGACCCGCGTTGGTTCGGTTGCTGAAACCGTTCGCGAAGGGATCACGGGCTATCTGGCGGAACCGGGTGATGTCGCGCGGCTGGCGTCGCGCGGTGTCTATTTAGCGACGCGCGCCGAGGTCGCCGCGCGCCTCGGTGCCCAGGGCCGCCGATTGGTCGTCAAGAACTGGTCGCTCGAAGCGATGGTACAAGGCTATGAACGGCTTATTCGAGAAGTCTACGATTCCAAGCATGTCGGGTCCCGCGCCGGCGGGACTCTGCCGGTCGGGCAGCCGACAACGGATGTACCGGATCCGCGCGTGGCCGCGGCGTCGCGCGGAAAATGAGCCGTGGCTATCGACGAAATGGCTGGCGTGGTAAAGTCATTTGTTGTTCTGATTTGTGTTTATGCTCGAGTCCTGTCGCAAGATGTGGGCCGGCCAGTGACATTGGATCACCATGAAACTGACCGCACCGGTACTGGCGTTGACCGCGAAATTGCTCAGCGGGGCCACTGTGCGCTGGGTCGATTGTCAGCCGGACACGTGCCAACGAGTCTATTTTGCCAATCATACGAGCCACCTGGATGCGCTGGTGCTGTGGTCCAGTTTACCGAAGGACGTTCGCGCGCTGACACGGCCGGTCGCGGCGAAGGACTACTGGGAACATGGCATGGTCCGGCGCCACATCGCGCGGACGTTCAACGCACTGCTGATCGACCGCAAGAAGATCAAGGTGCATCGGAGTCCGGTCGATATGATGATTCGCGAGATCGGCGACCGTTATTCACTGATCGTATTCCCCGAGGGAGGGCGCAATACGGGCGAGGAAATGGGCGATTTCAAGAGCGGATTATACTATTTGGGGAAAAAACGACCCGACCTGGAACTTGTCCCGGTTTATATCGATAATCTAAATCGCGTGCTGCCGCGCGGCGAGTTCCTGCCGGTTCCGTTGCTGAGCTGCATCACGATTGGGCCACCGATTTGGTTGGAACAAGGTGAGCCGAAGACCGATTTTTTGAAACGCGCACGGCGCGCCGTGCAACGTTTGAAAGACGCATGACCGAGGATGTTTGACGCGGCTGAATATTCATGGAATTGGTTCCCGTTGCTGGCCGATGTCGTGTCGGCCGGCCGCGTGATGCTGAATACGCCGACGATCTGGTTGTTGGGCGTCGTGCTGGTCATCCTGGCCGTGGCGACCGTCGTCGGGCGGTTTCTGCGCAAGCAACCCGAGGGCTCGGTTGATCCCGGATTGGCGATCGCCTTTCATAAACGCGTGCGCGCGTGGTGGTTGATGGTCGCGATCCTCGCTTTTAGTTTTCTTATCGGCTACGTCGTCACCGTCATTCTGTTCGGATTCCTGGCGTTCTGGGCGCTGCGCGAGTTCATCACGATGACACCAACTCGACGCAGCGATCATCATACGCTGTTCTGGGTCTTCTTCGTGATTACGCCGGCCCAATACGTGCTGATTGGATTGGGCGACTCGTGGTATACGGTGTACAGTATTCTGATTCCGCTTTACGGTTGGCTATTCATCCCCGCGCGGATCGCGTTTTCCGGCGACACGAAACGGTTCTTGGAACGTTCGGCAAAAATTCAGGCGGGTCTTTTAATCTGCGTCTATTCGCTCTCCTATGCGCCCGCCTTGCTCGACTTGAAACTCGAGACACCTTCCGCGGCAGGCGATCTGGTCGCCTGGCAAGGCAGCCGGGCCGGCCTCTTGTTCTACTTCATTCTCCTGGTCCAGTTGGCCGATGTCCTGCAGTATGCTTGGGGTAAGCTCATTGGTCGACATGTCATCGCCCCGAATGTCAATTCGAGTCGTACCTGGGAAGGGTTCTGTGGCGGCGTGGCAAGCACGATGGTGATCGGCGTGCTCCTGACATGGGTGACCCCATTCAGTCCATGGGGATCGGCGTGCATGGCGATGGTTGTCGCCACGATGGGCTTCGCGGGGGGCATGACCATGTCGGCGATCAAACGCGATCGAGGCGTCAAGGATTACGGTACGTTGGTCGAAGGCCATGCCGGGGTGCTGGACCGCATCGATTCGATTTGCTTCGCGGCACCCGTCTTCTATCACCTCGCACCGTTTCTCGCCCGGTTGTCGTGAACGTGATCTGGCTGCGGCGCACGCTCGAATGCGTTGTGCCGTGGTGCGTCAGCGTAAGAGCGATACGCCGCGCGCGTCGTTGCGGCTCCACTCAAGAATGACCTGACCGGGCCGGCCGAGTGGCTGGGGACGCGCGGTTCGCTGATCCGTCTCCAGTCGCGCGGCGTCGCGCGGTCTCCCACGCGCGTCATGACGTGAATCAACCATGGGCTGCGAGGTGGGTGTCTTGGCATCGCGCTGTCGCGCGTACCAGCTGCCGGTCGATGAACTGGCGGTCGTCACGGGGGACGCGCCGGTGCCATGCGCTCGTTGACGCAGCTCCGCCGGCAAGGGCACGAGGCCGTCGAATGATGTTCGCGCCAAGTCGCGGGAAGCCGAAATGCGTGTCGCGGAGAGAGGTCGCCGGGGGGACGCCGTGGTCGCCACGGCCGAACGCGGTATGTTGCGTGGACGAATGTTGGCCGGGCTGCCCTGACGTACCCAATCCAGCCACGTGATCTGCAGGTCCGATAAACTGTGGAATCCGTAGTGCTGCCGCGTCGCGGCAGTCCAGTTGTTCGTGCCCAGCCCATCGCCAACATAACGAACAAATTTCTTGCGACCACCTTGCGCGATGAGATACCGCGCCAACGAGTAGCCCTGCGAATAGAGCGGCAGGATATCCCGCGGATATTCGCGCATGGCGAACATGCGATTGAACGCGATCCCGCGATCCGTTGTTAAGAACTGGACCAGCAACTTGTCCTGCTTCGACCGTTCACTGATGTCCTCAACCGATGTCGCGGCGCCTTCGTCCGCCCACCGCGGGAGCGGACGCCCAAAATGAGTTGCCAGGATCGTGTGCGTGATTTCGTGAGGCAGTACGCTATCCAGAAGCCGCGCATGACTGCCCTGGATCGTCATCCGAAAATCAACCGGTTGGCCATTCACGAATGCAAAACTGGTCGCCCCGCCCGCTCCCAGCTGCGCGCCGACCTGGACATGGATCGTGCATTTGCCTTGCCACTCGGGCAGGGTATGCCCCAACCACTCGATTGCCAGGTCGCGGCGAAAACCTTCCGCCGCCGTGCAGATTTCGCGCGCCAGCGTCGGCGTCGGCGCGGAGACGGCAAAGTGCGGGGATTCGCAACGCCCACGACTCGATGCGACGGTTGAATAAGGGGCGTAGCCCGCGCCTAGAGAAGCGAATGCTGCCACACCGGTAACGAGGCGAAAAACCCAAGCGTCCATGCCGTGATCACTCCTTTGACTGGGTCGAAACGGCGCGAATCGCGTCCTGCGATCCATCAGAAGCCAATTTAATGGATTGGGCCGTTCGGGAATAGATCGATTTTGATCACCGATGGCGCGTCGGAGAGCAAATGGATAGAGTGCGGAAACTGGGGTATTGGCATCCGTTTAGCGACGTGCAACGACGGTCCTGACACGGTGCATCGCCTGCGATAGCGGATTCCACGGGCGAAGTGCGTGAAACGGTCACGGATATCGATAGGGGTGCAAGGGCACGGGACTGGCCTGTATAAAACCTCTGAGTCACCATGGGCGTTTTTGTTGCGCCCTGGTGG
>CAZSOG010000084.1:0-10284 GCA_964607555.1 uncultured Pirellulaceae bacterium
GCCAAGCGTTGACCGATCAATAGCGAAAAAAGTGGCGCCGTCCAATGATTCGCCGGCATCTCGGTCGAGCCCGGATCAGACCGCCACATTTTGGGATCAGGCCCCAAATGGCCGGGCCGTTGGCCCTTTGGCTGAATGATCGCCTTGACTCCCAGGCCTTTGGCCCGCGAATCGCGACTGGTTGCAGGTGCTGGCGCGTTGGTGTACGGTGTCGAATCCCGCCGCGCGACCATGGACGCCGCACCGTTTTCACTCGTCCAAAACACCGTTTCAGCGGCGTCTTCTGCGACCAACCAAACGGTAGATGTTCTGCGGGCGCCGGATCATCAGTTGGAGCTCGTCTTCCACGACCTCATAGCTGAAGAACTGCCTGGCTGTCTCGTAGTTATGTTCCACCATCTGCGTGCGGTAGACGGCATCGGTCAGGACACGTTCGATTTCGGCAACCGTGTCGTCGGTCGGAAACCCATCGAAGAGTATCGGTCGGAGGCCACATGGTTCAATATCGGTGCGGTAGATCGCATACCGGTTACAGACGATCGGACACTTGCAATAGACT
This sequence comes from uncultured Pirellulaceae bacterium, assembly GCA_964607555.1. Classification (GTDB taxonomy): domain Bacteria; phylum Planctomycetota; class Planctomycetia; order Pirellulales; family Pirellulaceae; genus JAJSAJ01. Next base: position 560 of record CAZSOG010000084.1, read on the forward strand.
GCTTCGAGGAACGCGTTGCCGAAGCCCTCGTACGTGGACGGGTACGTAACGAGATCAGCTTGTGGATAGACGTCTTGAATCGTGAACAGTTTCCGTCCGTCGGGCGTTTCGCCGCGTTGGTCCGCAATCCACTTGTCCGCGAACACAACGTCGACACCAAGCATTTCCGAATACTCGCGAATTCGTTGCGCGTAGGCATCGCCCTCGTCCCCCGAGGCGTGGGTGATCACCAGTTTGGCGCGCCGCGGCGCCAATCGACGAGCGATCTCGATCGCATGTTCGATCCCCTTACGCGCGACGACCCGGGTCGGCTGAAGCAACAGCAGATCATCGTCGCGCAACCCAATCTCCGTGCGGAACCGGCGGGCGTAGGCATCGGGCGGCGCCGGCGGGTTCGCAAAGTCCATGACGTTCGGGACAATGCGACACGACAGGCCGGTCCGCCGACTGAATTCCTCGCCCGCCAAACTGTTGATCACGACATGCTGGATCTGCGGCAACGATGGTGGAAAAGCGTACCGAATGATGTCCTCAACCGAACTGACCAGGAACCGCTCCCGCTCCCAGTAGAAGTCATGATGGTGCGCCACGCAACCGATGCCGTGTTCCTGGACCAAGGCGACCAGGGCCATGCCAAGCGGCAGGTTCATCGGAATCGTCATCGCGTTTTCAACGATGATCACCTCGACGCCAAACCGCTCGATCGCTTCGTACAGTTTGTCTCGAATCGCCAGCTCCATATTGACGATTTCACGAGTCAATTCGGGAGTCCGCAGCTCACGACTGAATGCCTGACGCGAGATCTCGCGAATGCGTGGGTGCTGGAAGTGCGCCTCTTCAATGATGTGCGTGCGCTCGGCCGGCCGATCGGATTCGCCGGCAATGTAATAGCAGGTAACCCCCAACCGCTCGATCACCTCGGCCCACTTCGCGATCTCCAGCGAGACGCCATCGGTACCGGCAATTCGCGTGGACACAAACGCAACTTTATTGGTCCACAGCCCGTTGGTTGTCGCCATCGGCTCGGCTCCTTTCCCATATTTCACGATGGGTGACTGTCGAGACCCCTTATGGGCCGAAATTCGTTGCACTTGAGTCAAATACTTGGGGCAAGGTCCAGCCATCCCCACGGGGCCTAATGCGGGAGGCCCGCAACCCACAAGGGAGTACGCCCTCCTTCGGTCGCACTCCCGCCCGTCGCTTCAAAACATGCCCGCACGTTGCACGCGTGTGGCAGCCTAAGAATCTAACATCGGGCGCGGGACGCGTGTAGTGCAAAATCATGTGCTCCACCGGGATAAATCCGCCATAGGCGGACGGGAGGGCGGCCGAGTTGCGGGCGGCGGGGTACTGCAGAATCATGCGCTCCGCCGAGTCGGCATCCGTCAGTTGGTTGGAGGCAGCGCCTCGTTAGATTCTTGGGCTGTCACAAAACCTGGTTTCGTAACTGCTTAGCCGATTGCAGCAAATTGTCGGGTCAAGGACCCCCACGTACTCCTCTTCCGGCCTTCGCTGCGTTTCTGCCAACGCACGGATGCGGCAAAACTCGCTTTCGATCCAAACCAATTTGGCTTGGCTGACGTAAACTAAACAAAGACGCCGGCAGTCCGTGTTCAATGGCATTGCCCCTACCAATGGTAGGGAAATACAGCGAATAGTGGGCCCGTTTTCACGTTGAGTACTTCACTGCGTGGCGTTGGCAACTTCTCTCCCCGGCAGGCCGTGTGCCAGATCGTGGCTTGACAGGCCATCATGCGGTGGAACAGACTGATGATATGGACCGGCCGCTATCTCTAAGTCTTGGGATAGCATGACGTTATCGATTGAGATTAGCGACCGGTGACGCGTGATCGGGGGACCGTTGGACGCGTTCACCGACCAAACTGCAAGTGACTGGGAATACATAATTTGGGTATAATCGCGAAACACCCATGGAATGCGCGGACCACTTCCCGACGCAAACAACCCCCCATCCAATGGGGGTTATTTGTAGTCGGGGTATGCGTATGGTCGTGTGCCACGACGAACGCCGCGGCGCAGGCTACGCGCACGACCGCAAGTCCTCCGCACGCAAAACTGTCCGTTCCCGTTATTCTGACACAGATTCCGGCGCCGGCAAATCGTCCGGCTGGTTTCTCGCGTGGCGTGGCGCTGGATTTCGGACGGGGGGGACGGTTGCTCCTGATTCAGGGCGCCACGACGCGCGTTCTGAGCTCCGATTTCGCGAGTGCGTGCGACCCCTGTGTCTCATTTGATGGCCGCAGCGTGTTGTTTTCGGGAAAACGCAAAGCGGATGACCCGTGGAACATCTTCGAGATGCGAATCGGCGGTTCCGAGCTTCGGCAGGTCACGCGCGATCTTGGTAATTGTCGTCAGCCGGGCTACCAGTCGACGCTGTACACGATTGTTTCGACCGAGCCGTGGTACCAGTTGACGTTTGTCAGTGATGCGGCGGGCGGGATGAACGAGGACGGCAGTCGCGCCGCGTGGCATCTGTATTCGTGCAAGCTGGATGGCGGCGGCGTCCGGCAGATTACGTATAACGTATCGGACGACGGTGATCCGTTTCTGATGGGTGATGGTCGCATTGTTTACGCTTCCTGGCAACGGGGCACGCTGCGCCGTGGTCCGCTGGGGCGGATGACCCTATTTGGAGTGAACATTGATGGCACGGACGACGCCCTGTTCGCGGACCCGGCGGGCAAACGATTCAAACGCATGCCTTGTGTCACGTCGAGTGGTACCGTGGTTTTCATCGAGTCGGATCGACCGGCCGCCGACGGCTCGGGACAGGTCGGTGCGGTGAGTTTTCGGCGTCCGCTCAAGAGCTACCGATCGATAACGCAACCCGCAGCCGGCCATTTTCATTCGCCGGCGCCGTGGATCGATGGCCGAGTTCTGATATCGCGCCGCGCCAACAAAGCGGGCACGAGTTATGGTCTGAATCTTCTGGACGCGCGCGACGGCACGTGCCAGGTGCTATTCGATGATCCGCGGTACGACGAACTTCAGGCACGCGTGGTCCGCCCGATGCACGTGCCGGACGGACGATCGAGTGTTGTCAACGAAAAGGATCCGAACGGCAAATTGTACTGTCTGAATGTCATGATCTCCGATCTACCGGGCAGCAAGTATCTGCGTCCTGGGCAGGTTCGCCGTCTTCGTGTACTTGAAGGCGTACCGGTGTCGGTGAAACAAAAAAACATGTTTTCAGCACCGCCGGAATCAATGGCCGGTTGGCGACCAGGTTCCTCGCGCAACGGCTTACCGCCGCTCGTGCAGCGGCGCATCCTCGGCGAGGTGGATGTCCACGAAGATGGCTCGTTCAACCTCGAAGTACCGGCCAACATCCCGATCCAGCTGCAGACGCTGGACGAACATGGCATGGCGCTGCGCAGTTGTGGCTGGATCTGGGCACGCAATCGCGAGCGACGGGGCTGCATTGGTTGTCATGAAGACGGCGAACTGGTTCCGGATAATGTGTTCGTCGAATCGGTTCGCTACCCTTCAATACGGCTCACGCTCCCACCCAAACGGCGGCGGACGGTCGATTTCCGGCGCGACGTGATGCCGATCCTGGCCAACAAATGCACGGTGTGTCACGCTGCCGGCGGCGTCGAGCCGCGTCTGGACGTTGCCCGACGATCCAGCTCGGATTCCGGGCCCGCCCCATGGTTTAATCGCGCCTATCGAAGTCTGCTCGCGCCCGCGCGTCCGAACGATCTCGATTGCGTGGCCGGCCGGTACGTAACGCCCGGCCAGGCACGCACCAGCCCGCTGGTCTGGCATATGTTCGGCCGTAATACGTCCCGGCCGTGGGATAAGAAGTTCCTGGATCGGCCGGTGAAACGCATACCCCCGGATGAGGGTCCACCGTTGACCGACGATGAGCGGCGGACGATCGTCGAATGGATTGACATGGGCGCTCTTTGGAACGGAATTCCCGCGGTCGAAAGAAATAACAAATAAAAGGAATATCCGAAGTGAAGCAGACGTCCTGCCTGATCTTAAGCGTGTTGGCGGCTACCCTGTTGGGTGTTCGCCCGGTTGTTGCCCAGCTGGTCCCCGTCTTCACGGACGTCACCGAGCAGGCGGGGCTTCATTTTCATCACCGGTTCGGTGATGACAAGCTGACCAATATCGTCGAAGGGACGGGCGGCGGCGGCGCGTTGTTCGACTATGACGGGGATGGTTGGCTGGATGTTTACCTCGTGTCCGGTTCCTGGCTCAAGGAAGTCAATGACAACCGGGGCCGTCATTATCGCGGCAAGCTGAGCAATCGTCTGTTCAAGAACAACGGGGACGGCACGTTCAAGGACGTGACCGAGCAGGCGGGTGTTGGGGACCAGAGCTTCAGTACGGGTTGTTCCGCGGCGGATTATGACAACGACGGTGATCTCGATCTCTATGTTCTGAATTACACCAAGAATGTGCTCTACCGCAATAACGGGGACGGCACGTTTACCGACGTTTCACGCCGCTCTGGTCTGGACAACCCCCGCTGGAGCCTATCCGCGCCGTGGTTTGATTACGATAACGATGGCGACTTGGACGTTTACGTCGTGAATTACCTGGCGTACGACCGCGGCAAGTTTCGCGCTTACTATCCGGCCAAGGGCTACCCCGGGCCATTAAGCTATCGCGGCCAGCCGGACGCGCTGTACCGCAACAACGGGGACGGCACGTTCACGGAAGTGACCAAGGAGGCGGGCGTTTACAACCCGGACGGACGTGGCATGAGTGGGACGGTGGCTGATTTGGACAACGACGGCCACTTGGATATCTACGTCAGTAACGACGCGATGGAGAACTTTTTCTATCACGGTCTGGGCAAGGGGAAATTTGAAGATGATGGCCTGGTGCGTGGCCTCGCTTTTGGTGAAGGAGGCCAAGGGGTCTCGTCGATGGGGCCCACGATTGGTGACATTGATCGGGATCAGTGGTTGGACATCTATGTCCCGGACATGGGGTACGGCTGCCTGTTAATGAACCGGAACGGCTTCTTTGAAGACCATACGGCGAGCGCCAAGATGGCGGTCGTGTGCGGCCAGTACACGGGTTGGGGAGGCGTACTGAGCGATTTCAATAACGACGGGTTCCTGGACGTCTTTGTCGCCAACGGCAAGGCCCATTTCGAATTTGCCGAAGAAGACGTCATGCTGCAAAATGATGGTACCGGACGGTTCATTGACGTGGCGAATGACTCGGGCGCCTATTTCAAGAAGAAGTACGTCGGCCGGGGCGCCACCTGGGGAGACTTTGACAACGACGGTGACCAGGACTTGCTGGTCTTGAACCTGAATGGCTCGCCCCGGTTACTCCGCAACGACGGTGGCAATAAGAATCACTGGTTGACTCTCGAGCTGAAACTCGGCCCGAGCGGCCGCGATGCGATCGGGGCACGCGTGACCCTGACCGCTGGATCAGTCGTTCAGGTCCAAGACCTGATTCCCGTGCGCGGTTATTTGTCGCAAGGCGATCCGCGCCTGAGTTTTGGGCTTGGGAGTTACACAAAGATCGATTCGATCGAGATTCGCTGGCCGGACGGACGACGAACCAGGCGTCAGAACGTACCGGCCGATCATTTCTTAACTATTACTCAACCCGCGAAGTGACAAAATGACCGACCGATGGCCACGTACCCGTACTGGACGAACTGCCCATGTTTGGATGCCCGTGCTGTTGGCCGTCATGGTCGCGGCCGGTGCCCGCGCTGAGGAAGAATATAAACAGCCGGTATTTGTCGGCGTGAGTGAGTGCGTGCAGTGCCATCAAGGCGCGGGGATGGGGCAAACGTATTGTCGATGGCTCCTGTCCAAACACTCCAAGGCTTACGCGGCATTGGCGCGACCGAAAGCCAAGGAAATCGCACGCCTAAGTGGAATCCCGCAGGAACCGCAACAGTCGGCCATGTGTCTGGGTTGCCACGCGACCGGAGCGGAAGCGGAGGATTGGGAAAAAGACGACACGTTCCACGTGGAAGATGGCGTGCAGTGCGAGAAATGTCACGGCCCTGGCAGTGAGTACATGGACGAAGACCTCATGAGGGACCGAAAAGCGGCCATGGCAGCCGGTCTGATGATGCCCAGCAAGGATGACTGCATGAACTGCCACAAGGTCAAAGGCTCCCACGTCGCCGTATTGAAGAGCCCGAAGATCAACATCGATCGGGCGTGGGACGAAATCGCACATCCAACACCCGAGTCATGGAAGTATCCCGAGCCACTTGTTCTGCCAACACTCCCGGATTCCAAAGGGCACAAATACATTGGCGCGATCGCCTGCGGCCAATGTCACAAGGGCCCGGAAATGGGCTATCAGTTCAGCAAGTGGCGCAAGGGCCCGCATGCGCGCGCCTTCGCCGTTCTGGGCTCCGAATACGCGCGCAAAATCGCCCGCGATATGGGTGTCAAAGACGATCCGCTCCAGAGTGTTCGGTGTCTCAAATGTCACGCCACGGTCTACCGCGAGCCGGGCGATGTGGCGGAGACTTACGCGATTGCCGACGGCGTGAACTGCGAATCGTGTCATGGCGCGGGGAGCGAATTCGCGGTGGAAGCGATCATGCGTGATAAGCCGGCCGCGAAACAGGCCGGCCTGAAGGAGGTGACCGCCGACACGTGCATGGCATGCCATCGTGATGCGCATGGGAAACCGTTCGACGTCAAGGATGCAATGAAACAAATCGCCCACCCGACCAAGATCCCCAAACCGAAAGCGGCAATTCAATACAAGACCCCGTTGTCGATGGCGTTGAGCCCTGATGGGCGTCAGTTGTTTGTTACCTGTGAGGCAGCGCATAGCGTCTGTGTCGTTGATGCCAAGACCTGGCGCAAGATCGACGAAATCAAGACGGGGCGGCAACCGACTGGTGTGACCTTCCACCCAACGGGCAAGTGGGCTTATGTCAGTAATCGACTCGACGATACGGTCAGTGTGATTCGCGTTGGCGAGCACCGAGTGACGGCGACGATCCCGGTCGGCGACGAGCCCCATGGCGTGATGACCGATAAGACGGGAAGCAAACTGTTTGTGCTCAATACGTCGACCGATAGCATTTCGGTTATTGATACGAAAACACTCAAGGAGATCAAACGACTGGAAGCTAGTCGCAGCCCCTGGGCGATGGCCATGGCACCGAGCGGGGACCGAATGCTCGTAACCAACGCGTTGCCCCGATTTGGTGCGTTTCGCACACCTTCGTTGTCCGAGATTACGGTCGTCGATCCAAATCGAGCCATTGTCGAGAACCGGATCGTTGTTCCCGGCACGAATTTGCTGTTGGGGATCGCCTGGCATCCCAGCGGCGAATATGCATTGGCGGTCGCGAACCGAACCAAGAACCTGGTGCCGATGACACGCCTGTTGCAAGGTTGGACCATCACCAATGCCCTGTGCATCATTTGGGCGGACGGGCGTGTGGATCAGGTCCTGCTGGACGAACCGAACCTCTGTTTTCCCGATCCGACCGATGTCAAGATTACACCAGACGGGCGCTGGGCACTGATCACCAGTTCGGGCAGCAACCGAGTGGCGGTCATCGATTTGGATAAGCTCGTTTCCATTGTCGAAAACGCGAGTGATGAAGATCGGCAATCAGTGCTGCCAAATCACTTGGGGATTCCGACCGAGTTCATTGTCCAACACATTCCGACGCAGGACAGTCCTCGTGGTTTGCTGATCACGCCGGATGGCAAGACGGCATTCGTCGCCAATTCACTCGACGATTCGCTCACCGTGATCGACCTCGGCACCCGAAAGGCGGTGGCTCGAATTGACCTGGGCGGCCCGACGGTGATCACGAAGACCCGCTACGGCGAACGCTTGTTTCACAGTGCCAATATCACGTTTCATCGGCAGTTCTCCTGTCATACGTGTCATCCGGATGGACATGTCAACGGCCTGACCTTCGATATCGAGCCGGACGGTATTGGCGGGAGCCCGGTCGATAATCGGACGCTGCGTGGCATTCTGGACACGGCGCCCTTCAAGTGGGAAGGTACGAACCCGAGCTTGCAACGCCAGTGCGGGCCGCGATTGGCGGTCTTCTTCACACGTATCCAGCCGTTTACTCCCAAGGAACTGTCCGCGTTGGACACCTATATCTGCACGATTCCACGCCCGCCGAACCGCTACCGGCCGTTGGGTGCCGAACTGACCGACGCCCAACGCCGTGGTAAGGCCATGTTTCAGCGGACGCACACCAACGGTGGCCAACTGATCCCAAAGGAGCGCCGGTGTGTAACCTGCCATTTTCCACCGTTGTATACGAACCGCACTCGGCAAGACGTTGGCTCGAAGATGTGGTTGGACCGCGAATCGCGCTTCGATGTACCGCACCTGAGCAACATCTACGATTCAGCACCTTACATGCATAATGGTATCGCGCCGACCTTGGAAGAGATTTGGACGCGTCATAATCCAAACGATCAACATGGCGTAACCAACGATATGACCAAGGACCAATTGAACGACTTGATCGAGTACATCAAGACACTGTGACGAACCGTGGAAAGGCATGCAATAGGACCAATCATGAAGCAACGATCGCTCATCTTCGCACTCTCACTCACTGCCGGCATGATGATCAGTTGTGTGGTGGGCCGCACTGCGCGCGCCGAACAGCCAAGCTCGGGACCGGCTGCGGCGCCCGCCACCGATGCGCGGCTCGGGTTGCCGTTCGTTTACACGCAATGGCAACAGTTCACGACCAAGGATGGGCTGCCGAACAACCATATTTTCGCGGTCAAGGCGGATGGGCCGCGTGTCTGGGTCGGCACGGAGAACGGCCTGGCCTGTTACGACAAACGGACTGGCAAGTTCAAGAGCTGGCAGGAGAAGGACGGTCTGCCATGGCAAGTCGTCTCGTCGATCGACGTCGATCCCAAGACGGGTGATGTGTGGCTCGGCCTATTCGGCGGCGGACTGGCACGGTTCAGTGGCGGCCGTTTCGACCATTTTCACCAATTGAACAGCGGGCTGGTCAACGATGTGGTCTACGGCGTCGCGGTCGAACACGACAACATCTGGGCCGCCACCACGGCGGGTGCCAGCCGCTACAACACGGTGACGCGCAAATGGACGATTTACACTGAAAAGAACGCCCCGATGGAGGAAATCTGGAACTACGGCGTCTCGTATAATGACGGCAAGGTCTACTTAGGGATCTGGGGCAGCGGCGTGTTGGAATTCGATATCGCGACCGAGCAGTGGAAGGACTATTTGGATCCCGACGGTGAAATGGAGATCGATTTGTATCGGGATGACGGCATCGTGCATGTCATCACGACGGGAACTAGCTATATTGATAAGGTCCTGTGGGTCTCAACGTATTTTGGCATGTCTCGGTACGATGGCCGTCACTGGCGCGGTTACTATGCCAAGGAAACCGGTCTGCCAAGCGATTTCGGCAACTCGGTCAAGGGGCGCAGTGCCGATGAAGCGTGGTTCTCCACGGACCAAGGGCTTGCCGCCGTGATGGATTTCAAAACCGATACCTGGGTCACTTACACGATGGACCCAAACACGCACGCCGGTAAGGCGGTGATTCAGCGTGGTGCACGCGTGTTGAAGACCATCCCACTGGAAAAGTGTCTTCCGCACAACTACGTTTTGTGGACGGAAACGGACGGCGACGATGTTTGGGTGGGCACGTCGAAGGGTCTGGCATGGGGCAAGGGACAAGGTTACTAAATCTTTATCTTTAATCTCCGCAATAAAAAGCC
>CAZSOG010000085.1:0-10226 GCA_964607555.1 uncultured Pirellulaceae bacterium
CCCAGCTGGTCTGGGTGGAGCCCGTGATTCTGCACTAACCGGCGGCGCACGCACCGCTTGGCTTGTTGGTATCCGGCCCCCACCCAGCTGGTCTGGGTGGAGCCCGTGATTCTACACTAACCGGCGGCGCACGCGCCGGCCCCCTCTTCTCCCCGCCCGCTGCGAAGCGGCGGGCGGGGAGAAGAGTTTTTTTCTTTTTGCGCGCTGCCGTAGTGCACAATCATGCGTTCCACTCCCACGAGGTGGGCGGGGGCGTAAGCCTCTCGATTGTATTGAGTTACGCCATTCGTGACACATAAAGTGGCGCTGTCCAACCAGGGACCGCTAAACCTTGCCCCAAGAACTTGACTCAAGATCATCAAATATCGGCCCATAAGGTCTCTAACGCCTGGTACAACTGGTGGCGCCGTCGGTCCGGCCGGCGCGGCGGTTGCAGACGCACCCATTGTTGCGCGACGGTTCCAACGTCCGCTGTGCCAAGTACGACCTCGGCCAAGATGGCAGCGCCCAGGCTGGTTGGTTCAGGACACTCGGTCGCGGTCACGGCGACGCCCAGCATGTCCGCTTTGATTTGTAGCCACAGTTCGCTCCGAGCGGCGCCTCCGGCAGATCGGATCACCGCGGGCGGCACGCCGGGCGTCAAGGACGTTACCTGGCCACCGAGCGCCCGGGCCACCGTTTCCATGATGCAGCGAACCGCATGGCCCCGCGTGTGCCGGGACGTCATGCCCTCGAAAACCGAATCGGGTCGCACATCATTCAGAGCGACGTCCGTTCTCAGTTTCAGTCCGCCCGCGCCCGGCTCGATCCGGCCAGCCGCGGCGGCCAGTTGCGCAAAATCGGGACGATCCGACAATTGGTCCCGATACCAGTGCAAGTAATTCGCCGAGATGTCGCCAAACGCCATCCGCCAGTAGAGTCCTTCGCGAAGCGCGGGCCCCTGAAACACGCCCGGGCCGAGGTCCGTGGCAAAACGGTCGGCACCCTGGACCGTCGCCAAGACCGTGCCCGTGGTTTCGGACATCATGCCCGACGTGATGTTGCCGGCACCGATCGCACCGGCGTACTGGTCGAGGCAGCCGACGACAAAGCGGCACGACTCGGGCAGGCCGAACCGCTGCGCGGCCGAGGATGCGATGGGGCCAACGTCGGTCCCTGCGCCAACAACTTCGGGCAGCCACGGCTGGCTGATCTCGAATCGGGCCAGCATCTCCGGCCACCACCGGCGGCGATGGATATCCAACAGCCCCGTCAGGCCCGCCGCGCCTGCCTCTGTCACATGTCTACCCGTCAAGAGCAGCGCTAGATAATCGCTGATCAGGCACAACCTGGCTGTCCGCGTCCAGACATCGGGGCAATGCTGTCGCAGCCACAGCAGTTTGGCAAGCATGAACTGGCAATTCACCTGTGGGACGCCGGTCGTCGTGGCGAAGTCCGAAAGCGCGGCCCGTCGGCGGAGTTCCGGTTCGAGGTTGGCCGCGCGTCGGTCGGGCCAGAGAATGATCGGCGTCAGCGGGCAGTCGCGGGCATCCAACAGCACGAAGCTGTTGGTCTGCGTGGCGAATACGACCGCTTCCACATCAGGCAGTCCACGGCCAGTGCGACGAGCGAGTTCGTTGATCCCGTCGGCAAGCGCGTTCTGAAAAGCGCCCGCATCCAACTCGACCGTGCCGCCGAGCTCGGTGTGCACCGGTGGTGTCAGGCGGTACAGTTCGCACAGCCGGCCGGCGCGATCGAACAGCGTGAATTTGAAATAGGTCGTTCCCAGGTCGACCACCAGAATCTTTGGCACGTAGTACCCCCGCGGCTTGGCTCACGACGTTTTGCTGCCGTCGAGCAGTTCGAGTGTTTTCTCCACGAGCAACCGGCCGGATTCCGGGCCGGCGAACAGTGCGTTCAACGCCTCGTATCGACGCTCGCGCAGTGCTTTTTCAGTAGCTATGTATCCCTGCAACTCGCCATTGGCCAGACTAATCACGTAGCAACTCGGCTGTCGGGCTTTCACTGCCAAAGCGAACTCAACAAAAGTCTCACCCGGCCAGGCGACGAACGACCAGCTGCCGATGCGCATCACCACGATCTCGGCGGGCATCACCGCCGCAACCGTGGCAGCCAAGTGTCCGGTCTCGGCGGCACGGGCCAGCGTGAGTGTCTCCTCCGCGCCAAACCAGTCACACTCCGCCGTACGCAGTTGGCTATGGTCCGCGCTGGACTGGCGGAGCATCTCCAGCCGCCTTGTCGACCGGTCCAGTTGTTCTTGGGCCTCGTTCACCGAGGGCAAAACGCGCGGAGGCAAGCCAACGAACCCCCGGACGCAGCTGAGCCGAGGAGCCTCGACATAACTGATCGATTCGATGGTGCCGGCAATGGACTGGCCGAGCATGTGGCCGAGCCGCGTGGCCTCGGCAAACGTGTTGGCCTGAGTCACGTGCCGCGGACTCTGGTTGGCACAAGGTCCGGTGTGGTAGACGACCGGGCAGTCGCTGCCCACGATGTGCTGTTGCAGGTACTGCCGTGCCATGGCCGGGAAGTCACCGCTGACGAGCGTGGAGTCTTCGTGCAAGACCGTGGGGTGCATCGAGCAGACGACCATCACCGCGATGCATGCCTGATCCTCGACGGCACGGACAACCAGGACAGGGACCTCGGGATCGGACGGCCCGGCCGGGTCGTGCCGATTGGTGCCCACACACGAACCGTCGGCAAGCGTTAAACCGATCCGCGCCGGCCGGGCGTTTTCGCGCGCCTTGAGCGCTGCTTCGACGATGCCGTCCTCCACCTGCCGAACGTACGCGCGGTCGGTTGGCGGGACCGCTCGGTCCGCCGCGCTGCTGAGCATGTCGGCGGTCATCGGCCCAGAGTGCGTGTGCGTGGCCGTGACCATCATGTTACCTGCTGGAACCCCGGTCTCCCGTTCAATTCGATCTCGAACGCGGCTGGCCGTGTCCCGGCTGACAAAAATCACATCATTGGCGACCAGCAGCAGGGGAGTTGTTCCGTCCGAAAGATACAAGGCGGAACAGAGCAGCGGATCGTGCACGCCCGTGCTGTACCGGCGGACGTGTGGATAGCCGAACAGGAACTGCGAATCGCGCGGCGTGATATCGGCGGTTGCGGCACCGGCGATCAAGAGTTGTGCCATGGGCTTTTCCATCCGCGCTCTCGACATTGTGTTACGGGGCGTCGCCGCGTGGGGTGACACGTAGCGTGACGATCTTCCATGGGCCGATCCGGAACCGGAGTTCTTGACCGTCAACGTCGATCTTCCCTGGCTCGGTCACTGGTTCGCCCAGCAGGTTTGTGCGTTGGACGCTCTGGATTGGGCAACCCAAACGCGCGACCACATCCGTCTGGCGTCCCAATGTTTCGTACAGGCGCAACTCCCACGAGAGTTTTTTTCCGTCGCCGGACGGATCGACCAAGCGTAACGCGGACAGGACCACGCCGGCGGGCTCGACTTGTGCGAACGAAGCCTGTTCGTCCAACGCGGACTTGGCCGTGGGTTGCTTCGTGTCAACGAGTCCATGGCCAGACTCGGCGTCCGGCGAGAACGCCACCAGCGGGACATGCTGTTCGAGTGCATCTCGATAGGTTGCTGCCTTGCGCCACGTGCCCGCGTGCGGCACCAGAGCGCATCGCCAGCGATGGCGCCCCGTGCCGGTCATCGACGAATCACACTTGCTCGGCCAAGCTTCGCCTTTGGGCATTGGCCAAAGGCGGTGCAGAATAAACTCAACGGCCCCTTCACCGCGCCGGTTGTAGGCGTAGCCGGTGAGCATCCCGGCCGGGCAAACAAATGTGGCGCCGCGGTCGGCCGTCGAGACATCGGTCCATCGAGTGGCGTAAAAACCGTGTGGGTAGCCGGTCTCGAAATACTCCCCGCGAAAAGGCTCCGCACCAAGATTCTCACGCGGTTCGGCGCCGAAGGGAATTCCGGCAAACACTCGGCCGCCTTCAATCCCCATTGGATAGCGGATACAGAATATGCCGCTGCCCGGTTTGGCATCGATTTCAACAAGGTATTCGATCTTCCGGCAGCCACGCCAGAGCCGGACTTCGCGGGTCAACTTGTGCGCGCCGATCGTCCCTTCGGCACGGACCGAGGCGAACACGGGACCCTCAACCGACCGGCACCGGTCGGTTTGTACCTTCCACTGGCGGCTCTCTCCAAGCGGCCCGACTGCTTGCCAGCTGCCCGAGTCCGGTACGTCGTAGAAGACCAGATCGCCCAGCCCGCCGTACCGCGCTGAACCCAACGCCTCCCTGTGTTTCTTGTCCACGATTCTCACTTCGCCGTTCGCCTTGAACTCGATCCGGTATCGGTCGTTCTCGATAGATCCTGCGGCAGCTTTGACCTCCGGTTGCGCCGGTGCGTCGGCATCAGATCGAGTCAAGTAGAACGTTTTGTACCCGCACGCCGGCACATCGCGGGCAATGAAAGTAATCCGGCCCGCGTCCAGGGCCTTTTGATCCGAGACTGTTTGCATGGGCACGATGGCACCCGAGGCATCGTGGAGGAGTGTGGCGGCCGCATCACCATTCCAGGTGAACTCGACCGGTCCGGTCACCGTCCACGCGTTGAAGTTGAAGACGACCAGTGGCAATCCGGCCTTCTTATTGAACCGGATGCCTCGAGCGACCGTGGCAAGTGTGCCGGCCAGAGCTTGCTCGGTTTGCTGTCGAGTTTCGCGGACCTTGGCTAGTCGCTGCGCATAGTCGTCCTTGAAAGCGTATAAGATCGCATGTCCAGTACATGACAGGATGTCATGCCAGCGGTGGTCCATTGTCTGGAGGGAAAACGATTTGCCGAGCGTCGAGGCCATCACCTGGGCCTTTTCCAGACACAACAGCAAGTCTTCGTTCCGGCCGCACCCAACGTAGAGGTTGCGGTTGCCGTGCAAGCCACTTTCGCTGTAGGCGGCCAACGAATCAAGCACGCCTTTCATCTCGGGTATCGCCGCGCCGCTCGATTCGAGCGCGTGGAAATACCGGGTACTGGTCGACAAGAGCTGAGCGTTGGGGTCCCAAGTATCGGCTACCCGGGCGAGGTCGTCCGAAGGCAGCAGGTCATCGCCACTTACGGAACGGAGCTTGACGCCGCCGACCACGGGCCCCTCGGAGCCATAGTGTTGGCAGACGCTCAGCATCCGCGTGCCGTCCAGCCCCGTGCGCCAGAATACGCGCTTCTCGCGTACCGGCCGCGAAAACATGAAGTAGTGGTAGTCGGCTTGGCGGAGCAGCTGTGGGACCTGCGAGTGGCTGCACATCAAGTCCACGGCATGGTAAGCCTCCTGCCGGATGCCCGGCGCATGGCGGCGAAAGTACTGCTTGCCGAGGATAAGATTGCGGACGAACGTTTCGGGATAGACTTCACTGATGCGCGGATTGCTGATGGCCACGATAACTTCGATCCGGCCCTCGCCAACGCGCCGCCAGAACTCGTCTTCCATGCCCGGCCATTGCTTGCGGGCCCGGGCAAGGAACGGCGCCACCTCTTCGTTCTCGTTCTCCAGCTGCCAAACGTAGTGGGGATACTTGCGCATCAGCAGCAGCACGTCGTGGATGATCTGGGCGTAACGGTTCTCGTGCCACGCGCGCGAGTGTCCCCAGGCCCAGTCACAATGCGCCGCCGTGGTGACGATCGTCAGTACGTGTTCGGGTTTGGTTTTCGTCACTTCGCCGGCACGCGCGATCGATGCGGGGGCCAGCAGCAGAATCGCTATCAGACAACACGTTGTCCACCGTTTCATGGATTCGGCCTTTCTGGCGACACCGCAAGCCGATAGTGAAACCGGCGAAAAAGCGTATCGGTCGCACCTTCGGCACGCGGGGCGCCCGGGTGCGGAATGCGATCGTAGACTCCGTAGACGCGATTCCAGTATTCGGCCTGCAGCCGGCACATGTCAAGGTGGCGGATCTCCGCGGTCAATTCGGAAAGACGCCGCTTCGGCGAATAGTCGCCTGACTTGTCTAGCAAGCTGTCCAAGGCGGCCAACGAGAGCAGACCTTTATGATCGGCAGGTACTTTGCCGGACGCCCGGGCCAGTGCCGCTGCCTGTTCCAGATCGGCCGCAATCGTGGCACACTTGCCAAACAGATCCGTGACAAACAGAATGTCACGGTAGTCGGCCATCGTCGTGGCCAGCGGCAAACGCGACTTGGCCTTCGGATCGACCTTCTCCAGCAGCGGCATGAGTTTGGTCACACTTGACACGTTTTCCCTATGTGTTCACACTTAACACAATATATCAATAGTGATCAGGTGTGTCAATGAGCCAGAAAACACGGCAGGATCGGATTTGCGCGTTGATCGCGCGGCGCGGCGAGTGCTCGATTGACGAGTTGGTCGCCCAACTGGGCGTCAGCGGCATGACGATTCGGCGCGACCTTCAGACGCTGGCCGAACAGGGCAAGGTGATTCGCACGCATGGCGGGGCAGCCATGGCGGAACGGGTCAGCTTCGAATTCGACTTTCTCAATCGTGTCAAACAGAACCAGGGCGCCAAGGAGGCCATCGCCCTGGCCGCCGCGGCACGGATCGAGGATGATCAGTCGGTGATGCTCGATTCGGGCACCACGACGCTGGCTCTGGCCGAACAGCTGCGTGGTAAACGAAGGCTGACGGTCGTGACGACTTCGCTGCCCATTGCTGCGCGCTTGCAATACGCCCCGGAGACGAAGGTGTTGCTGCTGGGCGGGTATGTACAAGCCTCGTCGCCTGATCTGGCAGGCGCCCTAACCGAAGCGAACTTAGAGACGCTGCACGCCGACATGGCCCTTATTGGGGTTCACGGGGTTGACCGTCGTGGCGTCGCTTACCAAGAGTCACCGGAGGTGGCGCGCATGCTCACAAAAATGGCGGCCGCGGTTGAGCGGGTATTCGTCGTCGCCGACAATTCAAAGCTGGGGCGCAAGGGTCTGTCACGATTCGGTCGTCTGCAAAATTGGGAAGCCCTCATCACCGACACCGGCGCGGACCGATCGTTCCTGGCGGCATTGCGAAGAGCGGGGGTTCGCGTCATCACGGCACCGCTGAAGAAGAGCAAGCGTCAATGATCCAAAATCATGCGACCGCATTACGGCGCTGCGGGAGCAACAGCAGGAAACAACAGAAGGAGCCATGCGCATGGCAACCGAAACATTGTCGACGTTGAATTGGGCGAAACTGGACCTTGACCATTGTCCGGAGATGGTCGTCCCCGCTCCGGGGCCAAGATCCGCCGACTATCACCGGCGCTGCACGCGATACTTCAAGGGGCTCAGCGGCCAGGTGAAGCTGTTCCCGGTCGTCTTCCAATCGGGCCAAGGCTGCGCGCTGCGCGATGTCGACGGCAACACGTACATCGATTTTTCCTCGGGCATCTACGTCACCACATTGGGCCACTGCCACCCGAAGGTCAGCGAGGCGGTGGCGAAATACGCCGGGCAGTTGATGAACGCGCACGATTTCACGACCCCCATCAAGACGGCGCTCGTCGAGAAGCTCGCCGCCGTATTGCCCGGCGACTTGAACGGCTTTCAGTTTTATGATAGCGGCACGGCGGCCGTCGAGGCGGGGATGCGTGTGTTGCGTGCGGCCACCGGGCGGAACGAGATGCTCAGCTGTTTCCACGACTTCCACGGCAAAACATACGGCGCGGTGTCGTTGGCGCAGATCCGCTCGCAAGTCTACGGTCGCGTGCGTGCTCCGGGCGCCCACATGGTGCCGCGACCAGACACGTACCGACCCCTTTGGGCCAAGGACGATGGCACGATCGACACCGAGAGATACATCGCTTTCTATGACGAGTACATCGACAAGGCGACGGTCGGCGACGTCGCGGGATTCGTCCTCGAACCGATCCAGGGTTGGGGCGGTTCAGTCATGCCGCCGGACGACTTTTTTCCCAAGCTGCGCGAGTACTGCGACCAAAAAGGCCTGCTGCTGATGGCCGACGAAGTGCTCACCGGTTGGGGCCGGACGGGCAAGTGGCTTTGTCTGGAACACTGGGGCGTGGTGCCCGACATCGTCGCAATCGGCAAAGGGTTCGGCAACGGGTTCCCGGTCACTTGCGTGGCGGTGCGCGAACCGCATAAAGAGAGCTTCGAGACGATCTCCGCTTCCAGCAGCTACGGCGGTAATCCGATGGCCTGTGCGGCAGCATTGGCGGCGACCGAGGTGATTGAGCAGGAAAACCTGCTGCCGCACGCAGTGCATCTCGGCCAGGTCGCCTTGGCACGCATGCAGAAAATGAAGGCCGAGCACTCGATTATCGGCGACGTGCGCGCCAAAGGCTGCTTGATGGGGATCGAATTGGTCCGGGACCGCGGCAGCAAGGAACCGTTCAGCGAGGCCGGCACGCTGGTCTACCAGAAGGCGTTCCGCAAGGGTCTGGCGTGGATCCCGGCCGGTCACATCCTGCGCATGAGCCCGCCGATCGTGATGGACGAGGCGACACTGCGCAAGGGGCTGGATATCATCGACGAGGCGATCGGAGAAACTGAGAAGGAACTGCACTGCGAATAGTTAATGACCAGGCGGCAAAAGAAGGGACAGTTCGCATGATGGAAACGAAAAAAGCAGAGTCGATGAGAACGAACGAATGAAGGAACGATTCGAATCTGGTCTAATGAGCGTTTATGAGCGTGGATTTGTGGTTCATGTTCTTTGCGGCTCGACGATGGTTGGGTCTTCTCGCTGCTGCAATCCGCTAAAGTGGTACGAAGGAGCCGTAACATGCAGGAATTGGACAAAGGTCTGGACATCGCCCTGAGCGGACTCGACGCCGAGCAGGCGCTGGCCGCCTGCCGACGGCAGCTTGAGTCGTGGGGCATTGCCCTGCCGCCAGTCAAGCCATTGGTGCTCGACTTTGGCCTGGGCCGGTTCGAGCGCGTGGGTCTGATCGAATACTGGATCGCAAACGAGATGGCGGCGGGCTACTGTGGTAAGTACCTGTTCGTGTTCGACGGCCAGCAATGCCCGGCCCACTCGCACCACGTCAAGCACGAGACGTTTTTCCTCGTCCGCGGCCGCCTGAAGGTCGTCTTGGATGGCAAACCGATCGTGCTCCAGCCCGGACGCGTGCTACCGATCCCGCCCGGCAAGGTGCACTCGTTCCGAGGCGAAGGCAACGCGCTGCTGTTGGAACTGTCGATGCCGTGTCAGGTGAGTGACAACTATTTCGAAGATCCCGAAATCATGAACTGGCTGAAACTTGCAGTCAGGTGTCAGTAGTGTTGATCAGTGAAGATTAGTGTTCCCCGATAGCAGGTGTCGTGAACGGCTACCGTTCGCGGAAGTCCCACCCGATGGTGACGTGATGGTTGTGTACTATGAGGGTGACGCGTCACTGATGCAGATGCGTTGGGCACGTCTGTCGTTGGCGGCTTCCGGCGAAGGCTAGACTCGAGTACCGCAACGGTGAGACAGGGGAACCTCTGTAAAGTACTTTCTTCCCGCCGTCGCACCGAAAATACTGGATGCTCTTTCCCCCCCTTTTTTCGTTTGCAAACGGAGTTAAGAGAATGCCGCAAAAGAAGCCCAGCTCAATTGGGATAGCATTCGCGATCATCGTCACCACAGCGAGTTTACAGGCCGCGCATCCAGCGATCGAAACCAAGTCGCAACCGCGGATCATCGCCCATCGGGGGGCGAGTGCCGAGCGGCCGGAGGGTACGCTGGCCGCGCTGCACCGGGCGATTGAGGTTGGCGCCGACGCAGTCGAGATCGACGTTCGCACCAGCAAGGACGGTGTCCTGTTCCTGCTGCACGATGCCACGCTCCAACGCACGACCGATGGAACCGGCCCGGCCAGCGCCCGGACCATCGAAGAACTGCGGAAACTCGATGCCGGCACGTGGTTCAACGAAACATATCGGGGCGAACGAATCCCAACGCTGTCTGATGCCCTGAAACTGTGCCGTGGTCGAATCGACGTGCTGCTCGATTTGAAAGAACAGGGCGAGGCGTACGCCGAAGCTGTCGCGCACGATGTGCAGACGCATGGCGACCCGGCGCGGACGATCGCCGGTGTGCACAGCGTCGCGCAAGCAGGACGCTTTCGCCGGTTATTGCCGGGTACACGACAGCTAGGCTTCATCGCCGATCCGAAAGATATCGAGTCGTATGCCGAAGCGGGTGTTGAGACGATCCGACTCTGGCCGCAGTGGCTGACCACGACCGGTGGCACCGCGCTCGTCGATCGTGTTCGCGCAACCGGCGCCAAGCTGCAGCTCAACGGCGCAAC
>CAZSOG010000086.1:0-10175 GCA_964607555.1 uncultured Pirellulaceae bacterium
AGTGGTGGCTTTTCTGGGCCCCAATGGGGCCGGCAAGAGCACGACCATGAAGCTGCTCACCGGCTACGTATCGCCCTCGGCCGGTACAGCGCGCATTGCCGGATACGACATGCAAGAGCAGCGGTTGGCCGGCTCGGCCCGGCTCGGCTACTTGCCGGAAAACGGGCCCCTCTATCCCGACATGACCCCCTACGGATTGTTGGAATTTTTTGCCGAAGCGCGCGGTCTGGACCGTCATAAGAAGCAGGAACAAATCGAAGCGGTCATTGATTTATGTGCGTTGGGCAACGTGATATTCAAGCCGATCAGCAAACTCTCCAAAGGGTATCGACAGCGTGTCGGCATGGCCCAAGCCTTGCTGCACGAACCGGATGTCATGATCCTGGATGAACCGACCGTGGGACTCGATCCCAACCAGATCCGCGAGGTCCGCAAGACGATGGAGCGGTTGCGGGCCATGAACAAGACCGTACTGTTGTCCACGCACATTCTGCAAGAAGTGGCCGCGATGGCAAGTCGCGTGATCATGATTCACGAAGGGCGGCTGGTCTACGACGGGCCGGTTGCTGGCCTGGACAAGACGGGCAAGGGACTGGATGACGCGTTCGCTCGGCTCACCGGCGAGGGGGCGGCGGCGTGAGGTTGGACGGTTGGCTATTGTCGCGGTGGAATGGGCGGCGGTTGGATCGCAGCCGGATGTTTCGCACGTTCGCGAGTTGAGCACTCAAGTATTTGCGTTGAGTTAGAATTAGAAAAACAAGAACAGCAGGTTGTAGCCATGAGGATTTTCCTGGAATTACTCTACCTCTTGTTGATTGACGCGGTGTTCGTGGCGGTCTGCGTGATCGCGCTGGCTCCCCTGTTTCGCTGGAAACGCGCCGCGTACGCCGTGGCCAAGCGGAATTTCGTTGGCTATTTCAGCAATCCGACCGGCTACGTCTTCCTCTGCCTCTTCGTCGCGTTGACCTCGTTTGCCGCGTTCTGGCCCCATGACTTTTTCACAGCGAACCTCGCGAATCTCGATCAGTTAAACGCCTATCTACCGTACATCATGCTGGTGTTCATCCCTGCGATCACCATGAGCATCTGGTCGGAAGAACGCCGGCAGGGAACGGACGAACTCCTTTTGACATTGCCGGCCGGTGACTTTGATATCGTCATCGGCAAGTACCTGGCGGCCGCCGCGATTTTCACCGCCTCGCTGCTGTTCTCGCAGATTGCCAACTATACCGTTCTGTTGTCCCTGGCCATGGGCGACGTTGATCTGGGCCTGTTCACCTCGACCTACCTCGGTTACTGGATGGCCGGAATGGCGATGCTGTCGGTTGGCATGGTTGCTTCCTTTCTCACGAAGAATCTGACGATTGGATTCATTCTGGGACTCGTATTCAACCTGCCGCTGGTCTTCATGAAGATGGCGGACCTGATCCTGACGACCAAGACGGTCAATTTCCTCCCCGGCACGAATCTCGCGCGGCTTGTCTCCAGCTGGAGTATCGCCGCGCAATTCGAGCCGTTTGGACGTGGTGTGATTACGCTCTCGGCGATCGCGTATTTTGCGATGATCATCGTCGTGGGGCTGTATTTGAGCATGGTGTTGATCAGCGCGCGGCACTGGCATGGGGGCCGCGATGGCCACTCGTTATTCGGCCACTATCTGATCCGCAGTATTGCAATGATCGTGACCGCTCTCGGATTGACTGTATTCTTCACGTCGCACGACTTCGTACGCGCCGATGTCACCCGCGGACGAATCAGCTCGCTGTCCGAGGACACGAAACAGTTGGTGCGCGGATTGAAGACGGATCACCCGATCTACGTGGATGCGTTCATCAGTGCCGAGGTGCCGGAACAATACGTCAAGGTACGACTCAATTTGATTTCCATGCTGAAGGAATTCGAAGCGATGTCGGGTGACAAGATCCAGGTCAATTTGCACAACAACCTGGAACCGTTCAGCGAAGAAGCTGCCTTGGCGGAAGAACAGTTCGGCATTCGCCCGCAGGACGTTCGGATTCGCTCGCGTGGGGCGATCGTCGACAAGAAAATTATTTTGGGCGCCGCGTTTCGGTGCGGCCTCCAAAAAGTTGTCGTCCCGTTCTTCGACTACGGGATACCGGTCGAATACGAGCTGATTCGGTCGATCAACACGGTGGCCCAGAAGCAACGCAAGAAACTTGGTGTCGTGCGGACCGATGCCCAATTGTACGGCGGTTTCACATTTGCCGGCGGACGGCCGCAACAGCTGCCCAAACAGGCAATCGTCGAGGAACTCGAAAAACAATATGACGTCGAGGAAGTCGATTTGAGCCAGCCGATCGAAGAAGGCCGGTTTGATGTGCTGCTGGTCGTGCAACCTTCGTCACTCATGCCCGAATCGATGGATTACCTGATTGAAGCAATCCGCGCCGGCACGCCGACCGCGATCTTCGAGGATCCGCTGCCTTCGTTCATGGCCAATGTACCGGGCACCGGCCAACCGAAACAGCCGCCGGGCGGCATGTTCGGCGGGCAACGCCCCTTGCCAAAGGCCGACATCCGAAAACTCTGGGACGCGATCGGTATCGAATCCCCGGGAACGACCGGCCGCGAGGGCCTTTATCAACCCGACCTCGTTTGGCAGCGGTACAACCCGTACCCCAAACTGCAAATAACCGGCATCCCGGACGAATGGGTATTTGTCCGCGAAGAGCCTGGTGAAACGGAGGGATTGATTAACCCGGACAGCGAAATAACGTCGGGTTTGTTCGAGCTTTTCTTCCCGTTCCCCGGCGCGATTGAGCCCGACCCGAAAAGCGATCTGAAATTCACCAAGCTGGTAACCACCCGCAAGCTGGCCGGGACCATCACCTATGAAAACTTCATGCAGTACCAAACCGATCCGGCAATGCTCAAGGCAATGCAGCGTCGGCGCGGTTCCCAGACGGTAGCGGCATTGATCAAGGGATCGGTCGACGAGCCGGCCGCCAAGTCGGAGAAGAAGGACACCGACAAATCCGCGAAGGACAAGTCGGACGATGTCTCGAAGGACAAGAAGTCCAAGGATAAACAGGAGAAGCAAGCGGGTAAGACGGCGGCTGATTCCACCAAACTGGACACGCCGGAACCTAAGCCGATCCGGGTCGTCTACGTGTCGGATATCGACTTGATGATCCCGGCGTTCTTGCGGATCCGCGCGCGGCCCGACGAGCAGGAAGATTTGCGTTGGCGATTTGAAAACGTGACGTTCCTGCTCAATGCCATCGACGTGTTGTCGGGCGACACCGAGTACATCAATATCCGCAAACGCAAACCGGAATACAGCACGCTGAAGCGCGTCGAGGCACGCGTCGAGGCCGCGCGGGAACAAGAATTCACGCAGCGCCTCGAGTACCAAACGAAATATGACAACGCGGTCAAGCAGGCTGAGGAAGAGAACCAGCAGACACTCAAGAAGTTCCAGGACATTGTCAATGATTTGCAGAAGAAGCAACGTGACGGTAAGCAGATCGACGCGATGGAACTGAAGGAGAAAATGCAGCGGTTGGCCGAACAGCAGCAGGTGCTGCAACGTCGTTTGGCGATCAAGAAACAGCGTTTCGAGCGCGACCGAGAGCGCTCGCTACAGCGTATTCGCCGCGAGGTAGATCTCGGCATCCAACGCATGCAGTTCCAGTACAAGCTGTTGGCGGTCGCGATCCCATGGATCCCACCGTTTTTGATCGGCGTCATTGTCTTCGTGCGACGCCGTCTGCGGGAGCGTGAAGGGATCGAGAAATCACGTCTGCGATAGGTCCGTTGAAGTAGCAAGTCGGCATTCTTCGAATTGGGTCGAGGAGATCAAGAATATGAACCATGCGGTGAAAACGCTGATTTTCGCGGGTGTGGCGGCTGTTGTCGCCCTGATCGCCGTGTTTACGTATCCGCGTCAGGAGTCCTTCAAGGCTCCCGATCTGGTCGGCAAACCTCTGTTCAAGGACTTTACGGACCCGGACTCCGCCGCCGAATTGAAAATTGTCAAATTCGACGAAGATGTCGCCGAGCTGACGGAATTCGACGTCACGCGCGATCCGAAGTCGGGCTTGTGGGTCATCCCATCCAGCTCCAATTATCCCGCCGACGCGGAAAACCAGATGCGCGACGCGGCCACCGCGCTGATCGACCTGGAAGTCATCGGTGTCCAATCGGAAATCGCCTCGGACCAGGCATTGTATGGCGTCGTCGAACCCGACAAGGAAAAACTTGATGCCAGCCAGAAGGGTGTCGGCCTGTTGGTCAATGTGCGGAACGCGAAAGGCAAGGAACTTGCCCGCCTGATCATTGGGAAAGCGGTCAAGCAAAATGAAGGCCTGCACTTCGTCCGGATCCCCGGCCAAAATGTTATTTATGTCGTCAAGATCGATCCCGCGAAATTTCCGACGGACTTCGAGAAATGGATCGAACGCGATCTGCTCAAAATCAACACGTTCGATGTCGCCCGTGTGTCGCTGAAGGACTATTCGATTATCACCAGTAAGTCAATTACCGGTCAGACTATACTCGATAAATTCGAACAGCGGTTTGAAGCGGATATCCGTTGGGACGCCGACAAGAGCGAGTGGAAACTCGATAAGCTGGTCGAGTACCGCAACGACCAACCGCACGAGACGAAACTGCTCGAGACCGAAGAGCTGAACAAGACGAAGCTTGACGATCTGAAAACCGCGTTGGGTGACCTGAAGATCGTCGGTGTGGTACGTAAACCCAAGGGACTCGGGGCTGATCTTAAGGCCGGTGCCGAAATCATGAAGAACAACGAGAGCCTGGTGTCGCTGATGAACCGTGGTTTCTTCCCCATTCCAACGGGCAATGGGGCCGCGGAACTCCGCGCGGCGAATGGCGAAGTCGTCGTCGGGGTCAAGGACGGCGTGCAGTACGTTCTACGGTTCGGGGAAATGGCGGGCGTCGACAAGTCCTCGGCCGAGGGCAAGCTGAATCGTTATCTGTTTGTCAGCGCCCGGTTGGATCAGTCCGCATTCCCACCGTTGAAACTGGAGCCGTTGCCCGAGGGTGACGAAGGCGCCAAGAAAGACGCGAAAGCCGACGAGAAAAAAGCGGCGGACGCCAAGGCGGGCGATGAAAAGAAAGTGGCGGACGGTAAGGGTAAGGCTGAAACGGAAAAGACCGACCTTGAGCTAGAACGCGATCGGATTCGCAAGGAAAACCAGCGCAAGAAGGACGAGCGTGAGGAGAAGCTCAAGAAAGCGAACCAGAAAGTCGCGGAACTCAACGCTCGGTTCGCCGACTGGTACTACATCATCTCGGAAGATGAGTATAAGAAGATCCATCTGCGCCGAGACGATCTAATCAAGGAAAAAGAGTCGGCCAAGGAAGAAGGGGTTGGCGCCGATTCTTTCCGTAAGTTGAAGGACGAGGGTCTTAAGAAGAAACCAGCGGACACGAACTCAAATGCCAACAATCCCATGCCCGCCGGCATGGGGGGCATGGGGCGTCAGCCCTGACGGAGCGCCAGCTGGTAGTTTCGTGATAAGGTGATTGAATCAGTACCGCGGCGCGACGCATGTCGCGCCGCGTGTTTTTTGGTTCGCTCGAATTGCGGGTCGGACTCGTCCATCCCGCGACAGAGGAATGAGATTTGGGTTGCTCGGTGGGGTGTCGGGAAAGCGTGCAGGGACATGGGATTGGGGGTTGCGCGCGGTCGGTTTGGAAAACCGACCTACCTGTGCCGCCCACCTGGATATCGGGCGGCGCCGCCAGTCGCCTTTTGGACGGCACCGGTGGAGCGTTTCTCCGAAACGTGACCGCCTGGGGATCCGTCAGTTGGTTGGAGGCGATGCCTCGTTAGAAGAGTTGGGTAGGAAAATGGGAGTTATGAGTTTGCCATGCTATCTTGCGGTCTCCTGTTTGCCCGTTTGGCGCTGCTCGGGTTAATCGGTGCTACGCTAACCGCGTGGCTTCCCGGCACGCCGCTGGCGGCGGCGTTTGCCGGTGAGCCCGTGCCGCCACGCGTTGCGTTGGGCTTGCCATTATTAGCGACCGACAATCCAACGATCGATCGCGCCTATCGCATCGCGCTCGGTGATCTGACCGGGAACATCCGGTTGCATCAGTCGGGTCTATTGACACGCCCAGCCCCGGTCGTCCTGGCCGGCCTGGACTACGGCACGCCCTGGACTCGGGATGCATCGATCAACTCGTCCAATGCGGTGTCGCTGCTCGCCCCAGACGTCGCCCGCAACACGCTGCGCGCCGTGCTGGAGGAGGATTCGGGTGGCGTGCGGATTGGGGGACAGTATTGGGACGCGATCGTCTGGGCGATTGGTGCATGGGATCACTATCTGTGCACCGGGGACCGAGTGTTTCTGAAACAAGCGTTGGCGGCAACGACCAACACGCTCGCGCAGCGCGAGCGGACCGAATGGGACGCGCGTACCGGCCTGTTCCGCGGGCCTGGTTGGAGCGATGGGGTGGCCGGTTACCCGGCACGTTACACCAACCCGAATGGTTCGAGTGCAATTCTGGATTGGCCAACACAACATTCGGACAAGAAAGTGGCTCCGGGCGTTGGGATTCCGATCGAAGCGTTGTCAACGAACTGTCTGTACTACCGCGCCTATGTGGTCGCCGGCAAGATGGCCCGAGAACTAGGTCGGTCGCCCGACCCGACGTGGGCGGCGAAGGCGACGGCTCTGCAACGTGCGATCAACCGTCAGCTGTGGGATCCCGAAACGGGACTCTACCGCTACTTCATTGACCCGTGGAAAGGTTGCGATTATCAGGAGGGTTTGGGACACGCTTACGCCATTCTGTTTGCCGTCGCCGATCCGCGGCAAGTGCGGTCCATTTTCCAACACCTGCACGTCGCGCCGGCCGGATTGCCGTGCCAGTGGCCCAGTTTCCCACGATACGCGGCAAAGGACGGTCAAGCATTCGCTCGTCATTCAGGGACCGTTTGGCCGCAAATCCAGGCGTTCTGGGCGGAAGCCGCCGCCCGCCACGGACGAAGTGATCTGTTGGGGCACGAGTTATACCAGCTGGCGCGGCACGCCGTGCGCGACAGTCAATTCACTGAAATATATCACCCGCTCACCGGCGAAATCTATGGCGGCATGCAGGAGGCCGGTCAACGAGGGATCATTCAATGGCGTGCCACGTCGCGTCAGACTTGGGCCGCCACCGCGCTGCTCCGCATGGTGTTTCGCGGCTTGGCCGGGATGCGGTTTGAACGCGACCGACTCGCGTTTCAACCCTGTATTCCAAAGGGCATTGCACGGCTGCGACTCGAGCACATTCCGTATCGATCGATGACAATCGATTTGCTTGTCCACGGCGCGGGCAACTCGATCACCCAATGTCGTATTGACGGCCAGGCGGCTGATCGGCCGAGCGTCGCAGCCACCGCGGCAGGCCATCGGCATATTGAAATCTGGGTCAAATCGCGGTAAAACGCCGTGGTAGTGATTTTGCCGGGGCCCTTTGACCTGGGATCACCGAGAACCATGGGAGTTGCCTTATGCCAGTTTCACCGGTGCCGGAAGATCGGACCAACGACAAACCGCCGGTGGTCAATGCCGAACTGGTCTCGGATCGTGAATGGCCGGCTTCGCCGCCAGTTCGCTTGCGCGAGATATTGGCCGTCTTCGGGATCGTCGTCATGGCCGATATCACGATCTATCGCGGTGCCGGGTTCGCCGGTATCGCGGCGTTGCTGTGCGCCGTTTCGCTGCTGTTGTGGTTCGGCAAGCCGGAGCGAACGGCGCGCAAGTGGATCACGCTATTGATCATGGCGACGCTGTGGCTGCTGGCGGCGCGGATCGTCTGGTGTGGCTCCACGCTCCGCGCGATTGTGGGGGCGGGGGTACTGCTGACCTTTGCCGTCGTTTTGTCGGGACTTCATCCGTACGTTGCCGAAGTACTCGGCTTTCCGGCGCGCATGTTGCTTGGCGGCACGCGGGGTATCGTTGACTATCCACTCAGTCTGGCGCGGTTGCACATCGCACCGACACGATCACGTTGGCTAAGTGTCACGCTGCCGTTGGTGACCGTCGTTCTATTCAGCCTGTTGTTCGTGCTGGCCAATCCCGACCTGCTGAGCGTTTTGGGCCAGTGGGCTGACCAGGTGTTACAGAACATCCGGACATGGGTGCTTGACCGGTTGCCACCGTGGCTCGAAGTCCTTTTCTGGATGGTGACGGCATGGATTGCGATCGGCATGCTGCGGCCGCTTAGCGCGCGTCCTCTATTCGACGAAGAGGCAAGGACATCCGTCCCGTCGGATGACGCGACCCCCGTCTCCTCGTCCTGGTATCCGGCGGTTCGCAACACGCTGGTCGGTGTGATTGTCCTGTTTGCGCTTTACTTGATTTTCGAGTTCCAAACACTCTGGTTTCGCAATTTCCCGAAAGGGTTTTACTATTCTGGCTACGCCCATCAGGGAGCGGCGTGGCTGACCGTTGCCCTGGCACTGGCCACCGTGGTGCTCTCACTAGCCTTTCGCGGACAGTTACTTCGTGACGCGCGCGTCCGGACCCTGCGGCAGATGGCGTGGATATGGTCACTGCAGAACATGTTGTTGGCCGTTGCCGTGTACCATCGAATGTTCATCTATATTGGATTTAACGGCTGGACGCCGATGCGCATGGTCGGTCTGTATGGGATCTCGGCCGTGGTCATCGGTTTTCTCCTGGTGTTATGGAAGATCGCGCGTAACCACAGTTTCCTGTGGCTGGCGCAACGGCACGCATGGACGGTGGCGTGGGCGGTCTATCTGTTCGCGCTGACGCCCATTGACGCGATCGTGACACAGCGGAACGTGCAGCGGATCCTTGCCGGGGATCCGGCGCCGAGCGTCCAGATCAGCGTGCACCCGATCAGCGCCGAGGGCGTCACATTATTGGAACCGCTGCTGGAGTGCCGGGACGCCGTGATCCGTGAGGGCGTTCGCGCTTTCTTGGCCGAGCGCCACGAACAGGCTCGTCGCGCCGTCGAACGTCAACACGCCGATAGTTGGACGGCGTACCAATGTGCCGACCGATGGGTGCTCGATCGACTCGACGCATGCCAAGAGCAGTTGGCACGGTACCAGGACGCGAGCCGTCGCCAAGCGGCACTTGATACATTTCACAAATACGCGTATCAGTGGTATTAGCTGGAAAAGGTACATTTCCCCGTCACAGCCCCAACGGCGTTACCCATAGCAGTGGGTGCCCGGCCTCGTCCACGCGCAGATCGGCACGCAGTTTCGCCTGGAACAGAAGACGATCAATGATCTTCTTGTAGAACGTCTTAGTCGGCCGTAAAGAGACTTTCCGCGCAAGATCCACTTCACGTTTGGCAAGCCCGTTGTGGTCGAACAAGATGGGCACGTGCGTGCGCTGTTGGAGCGCGGACAGCGCCTCGTTCAATGGCGTATCCTTGATTTCAACCGGCAAGAAGTTGAACAATGCCGGCGCGAGTTGTGCGGGGGATTTTTTCGGTTTCCAGCCCAGTGGCCACCGCTCGGAACGCTGGCCGGACCGAACAATGCGCAGCACGATCTGGCCGCCGCCATGCGTCGCGGCCGTCAGGTCGAGTCCCAAAGGGCGAATGACGGCGACCAGCGCCGTGCCTCGACTCACGCCGCGCAGCTCGTCGCGGACCTTTTCCGATGCACGCATCGCCGTCGCCGCGCGCGTATCGATTTGCACCGGGATATCGAGCCCAGTGGTTAACTGTTGAACGGCGTCACGCACGGCCATGCCCTTGGTCGATATCGAGACCGGGGCACGCAACGCGTCATGAACCTTCAGCAACTGGCCCTCCGTCAGACCAAACACGCCAGTCGGCTGCGTCACCGACTCCGTCCCACCACGGCGGAGGCGGTCAAGCCACTGTTGCAGCTCACGTCGCTGGCCATATCGAATCGTTGCTCCCGGGAGACTCAACACGCCTCCCCCGGTCAGCACTCCCGCCACGCGATAGCGCGGTGCCGCATCGGTGCCCCGGTTGATAACGCAGGCCTCATCGCCGGAATTCGCGCCCCGGATCCGAATGTCGGAAAAACCGAAATCCTTGAGAAAATTGAGCCAGCGCTGTTGGCTTGTCATCGGAAACCCCGGCTCCGCCATCAGCTCAAGCGAAACCGGAGGCGACTCCGCCGCTCGACAAACCGCCGGAACGAACCAACTCGCGACCACCAATGCACAGCAACAAGCTCG
>CAZSOG010000087.1:0-10166 GCA_964607555.1 uncultured Pirellulaceae bacterium
TTTCACCTGCAGGTGACGTACGTAGAGGATCACCTTCCAACGATCTTGGCGTGCGACAAGCGGC
Source organism: uncultured Pirellulaceae bacterium (assembly GCA_964607555.1). GTDB lineage: Bacteria > Planctomycetota > Planctomycetia > Pirellulales > Pirellulaceae > JAJSAJ01. The sequence continues at coordinate 65 of CAZSOG010000087.1, forward strand.
CCATAGGGAGGCATGTTTTTTTGGCCGTACGTGATGATATGGAAGATCTGCCCGTCCGCCATCTCGTTGGACTTGCCCGTTGCGTACGCCGGCGGCGGCGGAAAGCCACGCAGGGAAACCGGCCCGTCGCCACCGCCATTCGGGCCGTGGCAGCATGCACAGAAACGCATGAAGACGACCCGGCCGCGTTCCGGAATCGCGGGATCAACCGGCGCGCCATCCCGCGGTGCGTATGGGTTGTTCAGTTCCTTGCCCGCGCGGATCGCATCCTGTTCCGTCGCCGCGTAATGCAATGGCAACGCGCCGCGCGGGATCGTACCCGGAACCGGCTTCTGCAGCGTGATACCGCCTGGCAGGACGGCGTTATGGGAGAGTGCGGAACTGGCCGGCGATCGAAACATCTCGCGAAAGACCTCCCAGTTCGGCCGGGAAACATTCCGCGGTCCCCACAGGATCACCACGGCCAGAACCAGCAAGATCGCCGCCAACGTCCCATTGATCGGTCCCAACCAACTGCGTGCCCCCGTGCGCGCCGACGGGTCAGGCACTCTCGTGTTGCGGCGCGGCTGGTCATCGAGCACCCGTTCTTCCAGCGTTTCCGGATCACTGGCGGCCAGCAGGAGACGCACTTCGGCCGGATCCAGGCGCGCGGTTACATGTTCGACGACCAACGCGAACCGGTCATCCGTCACCCGGTCGACGACCAGGTGCGGCGCACGACCCGGGCGCAACTTGGCGACGAGGAAAAGCACGGCGACCGTGCCAAGCCCCGCACACAGGACCATCGATTCGAATATCACGGGTCCGAATGCCGGCAGTGAATTCCACGGTTTACCGCCAATATTGAGCGGCCAGCTCTCGGCGGATGTCCAAAACTGGAACCATGTCATGAACGACACGCCAAACGCGCCAAACGCGAAACAGACCCACGTCAACCGGGATGGCCGGAGGCCCATCGCCTCGTCCAGACCATGCACGGCGTAGGGACAGTAGGCGTCAACGATCTTCAAGTTCTCGTCGCGCGCAGCGCGCGCGCCCGCGAGAAGTCCGTCCGCGCGTGCGTAGGTGGCAACTAGTATCCGCTTACTCATCGTCGCGTGCACTTTCCAGAGTCAATCATGAGTTCGGAGAACACCTTTGATCTCGGCGATCGAGATCATGGGCAGAACACGGCAAAAGATTAAGAAACACGTGAAGAACAGCCCGAAGCTTCCAATGAGCGTGGCAATTTCAATCGACGTCGGCGTGTAGGATGACCAACTGGATGGCAGGAAATCACGATGCAACGAGATCACGATGATCACGAACCGCTCGAACCACATGCCGATGTTGACGAACACCGTTATGAAAAACAGCAGGAGCAAGTTACGGCGGATCGAGCGAAACCAGAGCAGTTGCGGAATCAACACATTGCACGTGACCATCGTCCAGTAAGCCCACCGCATTGGACCCATCGCTCGGTTCATGGTCGAGAACTGTTCGTACGTGTTACCGGAATAAAACGCGGTGAAAAACTCGGTCGCGTACGAGAACGCGACCAGCAGGCCGGTCGCGAGTATCAGTTTGGCCATCGATTCAATCTGGCGCAGCGTGATATAATCTTCCAGGTGGACGACCTTACGTGCGATCAGCAACAGACTTAGGACCATCGCCATGCCGGAAAAGATCGCGCCGGCGACAAAATAGGGTGGCAAGATCGTCGTGTGCCAGCCGGGAACCACGCCGGTTGCGAAGTCGAAACTGACAATGGTATGCACGGAGACGACCAGCGGCGTGGCCAATCCCGCCAGTAGGAGATAGACCAGCTCGTAACGATGCCAGGTTCGAAACGAGCCGTTCCAGCCAAGACTGAACCATCGGAACAGTTTCTTGCGCAACGGGTGCGCGGTCCGATCCCGCGCCGTCGCGAGATCGGGAATCAGACCGACATACCAGAACGTGAGCGAGATCAGGAAATACGTACTGATGGCGAAGAAGTCCCACACCAGCGGCGAGCGGAAGTTGATCCAGAGCGAACCGCGGGTATTCGGGTAGGGGAACATCCAGTAGGCCAGCCAGGGACGTCCCATGTGAATCAGCGGGAACAGGCCGGCGCACATGACCGCGAAAATGGTCATGGCTTCGGCCGAGCGGTTCACCGCCGTGCGCCACTTCTGGCGGAATAGAAACAAGATGGCGGAGATCAGCGTCCCGGCGTGACCAATCCCGATCCAGAACACGAAGTTCGTGATATCGAAGGCCCAGCCCACGGTGCGATTCAAGCCCCAAGTACCGATGCCGACCGAGATCTGGTAGGTGATGGCGACCACGCCGGCAAGCAACATCGTGGCGGCCACGGCAAAAGCCGCCCACCAGGCGCGCCCGGGCCGACGCTCCATCGGCTCGCATATCTCGCGGCTGACCGCGTCCAGTGTCTTGTCACCAAGGACGAGCGGTGCCGTTTGTACCATTGTCATGTTACTTGTGTCAGACATGATGAGTCGGTTCCTCGCCTCCTTCGCGGTTGCGCACGACCCGCAAATAGCCAACGGTCGGGCGGACGTTCAGCTCGGCCAGCACCTGAAACAAACGCGGCGATCGCTTCGCTTTCACCAAGGCACTTTTCGGATCGTTCAGGTCGCCAAAGACAATTGCGTTGGCCGGACACGACTGCTGGCACGCCGTTTGGATGTCACCGTCGGCCAATGGCACGCCGTCCCGCTTCGCCCGCAACTTGGCCTGTTGGATCCGCTGAACACAAAAACTGCACTTCTCCATGACCCCACGCGTACGCACCGTGACGTCCGGGTTCAACACGAGATTCTGTTCCTTGTCGGGATGCGCGTAATTGAACCAATTGAAGCGCCGGACCTTGTACGGACAGTTGTTCGCGCAGTAACGGGTCCCCACGCAGCGGTTGTAAATCTGCTGATTGAGCCCCTCCTTGCTGTGTGCCGTCGCAATGACCGGACAGACCGTTTCACAGGGCGCGTTATCGCACTGGTGGCACATCATCGGTTGGTAGAGCACGCCGACGTCAGCGCCATCACCGACATAATATCGGTCAATGCGAATCCAATGCATTTCGCGATTGCGTCGAACTTCGTCCCGGCCCACCACGGGCACGTTGTTCTCGGCCTGGCAACTGATCGCGCAGGCCGAGCAGCCGGTGCATTTGTTCAGATCAATGATCAACCCCCAGTGGTGCCCGGTGTAGCGGTGATCATCCGGCCATAAGGTCTCGTTTGATTCGTGCTCGTGATGACCGGCCGCCGTATTCTTTCGATAGGCGGCGAGCGTGGTGTACTCAACATTATGGCGCTGTTTTCCGCCGGGAAGCTCGAGCTTGCTCGGGACATCCAGCCGCTGATACTGTTGTGTGCGCGCCAACCGAACGCGTCGTCCCGTTGGCATGATCGTGACCTGTTCACGCTCGTATCGGAGCTGCCCGCCGGTAAGACGGAGCAGCGGACTGACTCGGACGCCGACCAGTTCGTTGGTTCCGGTCGAGGGTCGTGCATCGATCCATTGCGGGCCGACGTGCGCGAAGCGATCGGTTCCCTTGCGGCCGTAACCGAGTGCGACCGCGAGAACCCGTTCGTGTTGTCCGGGTTGCACGAGCACCGGCAATTCGATTGGTTCCGAGCCAGGCGTTTCCAGACGCACGATATCGCCCGCGTCGACACCGAGTTGCGCGGCGCGGCGGGGCGCCACGCAGACGTAATTATCCCAAGTGGTCTTTGAAATCGGGTCGGGCAATTCCTGCAGCCAAGGGTTGTTGGCGTGCCGGCCATCCTGGATTCCAATTTTCGGATAAAGGACCAGCGTGGTCGACGCGGGGCCGGATTCCGGCGCCCGGTCCGCTGTTACCTGAGGCGGTGTCCACTCCAGTTGGCCCGAACCGGCGGGCTCCACCACGGCAAAACCGTCGCGCAGGCTCTCTTCCCAAAAACGTTGGAAGGGCCCCCGCGCGGCGGCCCGCGGATAAACCGAGTCTTTCCAGAACGCAAGGACGGCGGCATGGTCCGTGACCGGCTTTTTCATCCAGGTCGAGAGGCTCGCGATCAGCGGTCGCGTCGCGCCTAACGGAAGGATCGCTGGTTGGGAGATGCTGACCGTGCCGTCAATTGGCTCGGCGTCGCTCCATTGTTCCAACCAGTGCCCTTCGGGGCAGACGAACTGGCAGGCTGCCGCCGTCTCGTCATCCTGATCGGAAAACGACACGGTCAGCGCGACGTTCGCCAACTGGCGCGCGAACTGGCTGCCATCCGGCAGCGCGTATACAGGGTTCGCATCCGCGATCAGCAGTGCCGCTACCTTGCCGCTTTCGATTTCGTCGCACAACTGCATGAGCTGGCTATCGTCGCCCTGCTTTTGATACGACACGGAATCCAGCATGATTGTGTGCCCGTACGCGTCAAGCAAGTGATTCACGAGATTGCAGACGACCTGGACGGACGTCTCTTGCGCGCCGCAAACAACGAGTGCCTTGCCGCGCGTCTCCCACAGCCGCCGCGTGATTGCCTCGAACGTGGCCTGGTCGATCGGCAGATCGGCGCGTGGCTTGACGCTTGTCGGGACGCCGGCCTGTCGCGCCAACCAGTCGGCCAAATGTTCGAGAATCAGGCCGATCTGATCGGGCGGAACAGGCACGCGCAGGTCGGCACGCGCCCCGGTCAGCGACAAGCGGCCTTCGAGCTGCGCGTGGAAGGAGAGGGTCGGTGGATTGCCACTGGGCACGCGTTGAGTCTGGTATTGCGCGGTAAACTGGACGGGCGCAATCCATGTGCCCAAAAAGTCGGCGTCCAGGCCGAGGATCGCGTCGGCCTGATCAAATCGGTAGTGCGGCAACACGCGTCGGCCGTGCGTTCGCTGATGCGCGTCTGGTATGGCTGAGCTGGACAGGCTGTCATGGGTGACGTGCCGTCCGTCCTTGAACGCCGCGAGGAACTTCTGGATAGTCGCGCGGCGTGTCGGACTGACGATCGTGCCGGTCAGCACGCGAACGGCGCCGCCCGACGCGCGGATCGCGTCGAGTCGCTGCATGATCTCATGGTCTACGTCCGCCCAAGTCGTTTCCTTGCCGGCGCGTCGCGGCTGCTTGAGACGATGACTATCGTACAGCGAGAGAATGGCCGCCTGGCCCATCGCGCACAGTCCGCCTTGACTCAGCGGATGTTCGGGATTGCCTTCCAATTTGATCGGACGGCCATCGCGGTTCTTGACGAGGCAGCCGCACGCGGCCGAGCAAGCGCCGCAGACGGTGGCGTAATAGTTGGATTTGCCCGCGACGCTTCCGGCGATCTGCGTGGCGGGCCCCATCGCGTTCCGCACCGGCGCGCGACCACATCCTTCCAGCGCACTGGCGAACAGCGCGAAGCCCGTGGCTTCGAGAAAACCGCGGCGGTTGAATTGTGAGTCATGATCTGACATCGAGAGACTCCGCACTAGTGATGACAGGCGTCGCAATCAGTGGACGCCCGCACTTTTGTTCCATTAACGCCATGTTCATTCACATCGCGATGACAATTGACGCACCAGCCCATCGAAAGGCTCTCCACCTGGCGGATCCGCTCCATCGTTTGCACGGGGCCATGGCAGTACTGGCATTCAACTCCAGCAACCACATGCGCGCGATGATCAAAGTAGACGAAGCTGGCGAGATTATGGACTTTGATCCAGGGGATCGGTTTGGGCGTTTTGCCTTCGATCGGCGCGAACTCATGGCCGGCATCGAGCGCCAAGGCGTCATAGATCTTCTGGAGCTCGGTGGAGACAATCGGGCGGACGTCGCGTTTTTCCTTCTTGGCCAGCTCGTCTTCCGCGCGAATCGCGCCGAACGTCGCGGTGACTACGCGATGACAATTCATGCACGTTGTCGCGGCGGGAATTCCCGCATGTCGCCCCTGCTCGGCGGCACTGTGGCAATACTGGCAGTCGATGGCCAGCTCGCCCGCATGCAGACGGTGCGAAAACGCAATCGGCTGCTCCGGCGCGTAGCCTTGCTGATTGTTCGGCAAGTGATAACGGCCCGCATCCGCGATCAGCATCAGCAGTGCCCCGGCAATGGCAATGGAAAGGGCAATCGTGATTGTGGTGCGTCGCATGGTCTTCCTCAACACTTGATTTCAGCGCCGGGCCGGGCGTAAAACCACCAATTCACGGCCAGGCAACTCGCGTAATAGACGGCAAACCCGTACAACGCGTATTGGGGCGTACCGGCCTTGATCTGCGTGGCGAAAATCTTGGGGATCAGATACGCGCCGTAAGCGGCGATTGCCGACGTCCAACCGAGAACCGGGCCAGCCTGTTCCTTGGAGAAGATCATCGGAATCATCCGGAATGTTGACCCGTTGCCAATGCCCGTGGTGGCGAACAGCACGACGAACGTGATCAGAAACGGCCAGAAGTATTGCTCCGGCGTCTCGGAGGCGTGGGCCAGTGATACGAACCAGCCGGCGAGAACCGTCGCGACGACCATGACCCATGTGTCCCACTGCGTGACGCGGGCACCACCGAGTTTATCGGATAGCCAACCACCCACGGGCCGAATCAAGGCACCGACCGCCGCACCAACCCAAATGTAACGCGACGTAATCAGCCCGTTCGTGGGCGTAACGAACACGTCATCCATCAGTTTTGGAAACGCATTCGCATAGCCGATGAATGAACCGAACGTCATCGTATACAGCCATGTCATCGTCCAGTTGTGTTTGTTGCCAAAAATCTTGAACTGGGAACGTAGGTTCTCCTTCGTGTCGCGCGGCGTCAAGTAGCGCATCAGTAACAGGGTGGCGATCACCGACACCAAGAGGACCACGAAGATCCAGACGAGCGATGGGATGGCTGCCGGTTTGAGTAACACCAACAGGACGATGCCGATCCCCGATCCGGTGAATCCCAGCAACTGAAGCCACAGGTATTTTCCAATCGCGACCGGCGTCGGACCGCAGTGGTGTTGCGGGAGGTTGTTCATCCAGAACCACGCGCCAATCGCCAACAGGGTCATGATCGGCACCCAGACGAGGGCCGCGTTTTGGATCCAAACGCCCTCTTGCGGGTCACCGCTGAGTGGTCCAAACAGCTTGAAGGTGATAACCCAGGGGATCAGAAACTGCATGACGCTCACGCCCGCGTTGCCAAGCCCGGCATTCAGTCCGAGCGCGAGTCCCTGCATGCGTTTCGGGAAGAAGAATGAGATGTTCGACATGCTCGACGCGAACGCGCCGCCGCCAACCCCCGACATGGCCGCTAGAATGACGAAGACCCAAAACGGTGTGTTCGGATTGCGCAGAAGGATGCCGGTCAGCAACGCGGGAATGATCAGCAACACCGTGGTCATGAACTTGACGTTCCGCCCACCGCAAATAGCGATCATGAACGAGTTCGGAATCCGCAGCGTGGCGCCGGCCAGGCCCGCCACGGCCGGGAGCGTGAACAGCAACGCCCGGTATCCCGGCTCGTCGTATGCTTGTCCACCATGCCACGCGGTGAACGCGAACAGGCTCTCATTCGCGAAATGCAACCGCTGCATGATTTTTGCAATCATGCCCCAGTAAAGCCAGACCGAAAACCCGCACAGCAAGTTGGGGATCGAGATCCAGAGATTGCGATTGGCGATCGACTTTCCGGTGGAATCCCAGAACGCCGAGTCTTCAACATCCCAATGTTGCGGAGTGCGAGCCATGTGGTTTTTCCTTGAGCAAACAGTATGTCAGGACGGCGCGGCAAGGCCGTGCGCGACGTCTCAGGATTCTCCGGGGAACATATCGATTTTCTGGGCGGTGTCGGGGGACTGTTGCTTCTCCATCCTGCGAATCGCCAGATGCATCCACGTCAGACAGACACCGATCAAAATGAAGAAGAACATCCAACATGTCGTCCAGAGCCCGGTCCAACGAAGCAGGTACCCGAAGATGACGGGGCAGACGAACCCGCCGAGTCCACCGAGCACGCCGACAATGCCGCCCGTCACGCCGACGTCGTTGGGAAAATAGTCGGGTATGTGTTTGTACACGCCCGCTTTCCCAATCCCCATCGCACTGCCCATGATGAGGCTCAGGATGGTAAACACCCACACGTTGGCCTGGAAAAACACATGGGTCATGCCCCGTGCCAATAGTTCCTTTCGTTTGACATGGTCGCCCACTTTCACCATCGGTTCCTGCCAGGACTGCGATCGTGGCAGGACAAGAAAACCGGCTCGACGCTCTTCCTCCGAGACCAGTTCGCCCTGCTTGGTCTTGACGGGATATTCGATGCGTCGCCCGGCGGATTGGACCACCACTTTGGATGGGCTCACCTGGACGACCTCGCCGGATAGTTTCGCCAACACGCCGCTACCGGGCGAATGAATATCCATTTGCGGGACGATCAACAGAGCGGCGCAAACGAGGCACGTACTGAAAACGCCGTACATGACGGTGCGCGCGCCCCACTTGTCCGACATCCATCCCCCGACCGCGCGAATCAGGCCGGACGGCAGGCTGTTGCAGGCGGCGAGCAATCCGGCCGTGGCCACGCTCATCGCGTAAACGTTCACGTAGTACGGGACCAACCATTGGGCCAGTGCCACGAACCCGCCGAACACGAAGAAGTAGTAGAGTCCGAAACGCCAAACGCGCATATGGCGCAATGGCTGCAAGCGATCGCGTAAGGTCTTTGACTCGGTGCCGGGTGGCAACCGAGTTTTGGTTGTCAGCAGAAAAAAGATTCCTGTGACCAGGAGGGCCGCCGCGTAGATCTTCGGTAGCGTGCGCCAGCCGTCAATATTTGTGCCGCCATCGGTCAAGTACCGAAGCATGCGTGGCGCGAGCATCGTCGTCAGCGCGGCGCCGGCGTTTCCCGCGCCGAAGATTCCCAACGCCGTCCCTTGTTGCGATCGGGGAAACCAGACCGACGTGTAGGCGATGCCGATGGCGAAACTAGTGCCCGTGAAGCCGAACCCAAGCCCGGCCAGAAAGAACGTCCAGTAGCTGTTGCAGTAGCTGACCAGATACATCGGAATGGCAGCGAACAGCAGCAGCAGGCCGTAAACGATCCGGCCGCCCCACTTGTCGGTCGCGATCCCCAAGGGCAACCGGAAGATCGCGCCAGTCAACACCGGGATGCCGATCAGCCAGCCCATTTCCGCGGGATCCCAGGCGAAGGCGCCGTTTTCGACCAGGAACGTGATCAAGACACCGTTCATCATCCATGCGGCGAAACAGACCGTGAACGCGAACGTGTTGACGGCCAGAATCCACCAGGCAAGTTTTTTTTGGGCGGCATCCGCCGATTCTTCCAGCATGACTCAGTCCTTACGTGTGCTTATTCGACTTGGTTTTGCCGCGTTGATCGGCACGCTCGTGATCACTTATCCCCGTACCAGCGAACGACTTGCGGCCGCCGCCACAGATACGGATTCGGTACGACCAGAATGTGCACCAGGCGCGTGAAGGGGAACATTCCGATCACGAGAAACGCGTTTGCGAAGTGCCACTTGACCAGCCAGGGCAGGCCCTCGACGCGCGCCAGCTCCGGTTTCAGCTCGGCCAACGACCAAAGGTACGGCGCCACCGCCGCCGCGAACCACGATGAACCCCACGGATGCAACACGGCCACCCCAATGCCGGTGCCCGCTTGGATCACGAGGAGTGCGAGCAGGATCCAATCGGACACGGTCGTGACGATGCGAACCTTGGCGGTTGTGAACCGGCGCAAGACAACGCCGATCAATCCGAGCAGCGTGATGATACCCGCCGATAGCGCGAATACCTCGATGACGTAAAGACGCGCCGGATGACGGTTCCAGGCCGTCACGAACTGGGGAACCAAGAGCCCGATCAGATGCCCGAGGAGCACGATGATGATCCCGTAGTGCAGTGGCACGACCGACCAGAAGTGTTTTTCGTTCTCGAGGAACTGGGACGAGAGGCTGGAATACGTGAACGATGAGTTCCGGTACCGTTGGATCGTCACCAGAACCATGGTGAAGACGGCAATGTAAGGGAGCACGAGCAGCAGCGGAACGTCAAGATACTTGAACAGGGCGTCCATCACCAATCTCCTCAAAACCAATGTCGACAAAATGCTCAATAACGGCATGAATCGAGCGTATGAGATCCGTGTACGCGGACGCATC
>CAZSOG010000088.1:0-5476 GCA_964607555.1 uncultured Pirellulaceae bacterium
CACACCCCACAAGGGATTACGTCCTCGTTCCGCCGCTTCCGTTGTTCGCTTCGAAACATGCGCGCACGGTGCGCGCATATTACCACCTAAGAATCTAAGCTGCTTCCTGGTTGTACGTCACGGTGACACTGGTCGTGATCCCGCCGCGCGGCGTGAACGCGGCGACAAGTTCAAGATGGCGCGGACTCAGAACGGCAACCAGATCGTCAAGGATTCGATTCGTCGCGTTTTCGTAGAAGATCCCCTCGTTGCGAAACTGTTGGAGATAGAGTTTCAGACTCTTCAGTTCGATGCACTTACGATCCGGAGTATACGTGAGAGTCATGCAACCGAAATCGGGTTGGCCTGTTTTCGGGCAAACCGACGTGAATTCCGGGCAGACGATTTCGATAACATAATCGCGCTGTGGAAACTGGTTGTCGAACGTCTCAAGCATGTCTCGAAATTGGGGGTTCACTCTGCCATGCTCCCAGACAATAAGATTCTGTCACAAAACTGTTTTCCGCAGAACGTTTTTCCGCTTCTTCGACGGACGTGGCCGTCCATCGAACGTGTTCGAGACCATGTCTCGCGACAGGCTCTAATTTCTAATTTCTTATTTCTAATTTCTTATTTCTTATTTTCTTCCTAATCCTTTTTTTCCAACCGCTGTGAAAGATCACTCAGGATCCCATACATGGCATCGAGGAATTCTTCGGCGACGTCGATCGGGGTCGTCAAAGGCGGGCTGACGCGCAGGACGTTGCCGGCCAATGGTCCGAGCAAGTGGATCGCGTGGCCCTGTTGATCGCCCAGGTAGCAGGCCTCGACGCACGCGTTGGCAACTTCGTTGGCCGAGTGGTCACCGATCCCCGCGCACTCGACGCCCCAGACGCATCCTTCGCCACGGACGAACGCGACTGCGGGGGTCTTTTTCAAGCGGCACAGGCCTTGATGGAGGGTCTCGGAAAGTCGCAGGCCCTGGCCGATCACATCACGCGTCTCGAATTCATCGAGTGTCGCGAGGACTCCGGCGGAAGCCAGCGGGTTGGCACTCCACGTATCCGATCCGTGGCCATAGTCGAGGGTCGCGAGGATTTCGGCGCGGCCGGCGGCGGCGCTGACGGGGATTCCGTTCGCCATTCCCTTGCCCAGGCAAACGATATCGGGCTCGACACCGTAGCGTGTGAATGCATACATCGGGCCGGTGCGGCCGAAGTTCGATTGGATTTCGTCCAGGATGAAAATAATGTCATGTTCGCGACAGAATTCCTGCAGCAACTGTAAGTACTCGGGTTGCGGATGATAGGATCCGCCGCCACCCAGATAGGGCTCGGTGATCAAGCAGCCGATTCGATCGCCGAATTCGTCCCATGCCTGTTCCAGTTCCTGGCGATACGGGTCGAGTTCCAACGGTTCACGGCGGCGTTCGACGTCGCGGCACGGCGCGATGGGAAAGGCGATGAAACGAACGCGTGGATCACGGTCGGCGTCATGTTCGCTGCCGGTAACGGCGTCGGCCAGTCCTTTCTTGCCGTGAAAGCCGCGCCGCGTGGCCAGGACCATGTCGCGGCCGGGATACAGACGCATCGCGGCCCAAAGCGATTTCTGAATAGCCTCGCTACCACTGGCGGACCAGATGACCTGCTGCATGCGGTTGCCGCCGGGTTGGCCTTGCATGTTCGTCAGGAGCCGCTCGCATGCCAGGACTTCAATCTCCGTCGCGGCGTTGTAGGCGGTCAGGGGGACCATGGAGAGGAACGGTTCCGGCGCGGACAATTCCGGCAGTGCCAGGTAGTCGCGCACACGCTGCCACCATGTGGTCGGGTGATGGCCGAGGTTCACTACCAGCACGCCCGACGTCAGATCGAGCAATTTCCGATCGTCTTCGGTCCAGACGTAACAGCCGGCGGCTCTCTTCAAGACGGCCAGTGATGGGGTGAAGGTGCGCAAGCCCTTCGGCTCGACATTCTGGAGTCGAGCTCGCAACTGGTTCGCGATCGGCTCGCCCGGATGTTCGATGCGTGCGCTGGGGTTGTTCGTATCGATTCGTGCTTTCATCATGCAATATCCTATCCGCGCGTACGATTGGCTTCACGTGGTCAAAGTTCGCGGTCATACGGGTGGCAAGTACAAAACCCGCGGTTCGGCGGCACCGGGTTCATAGAGGACCAAACCGCCACGTGGTTCATTGACACGGACAACGCAGTTCGGCGTGCCGGCCGCGTGCTTGTCGAGAATCGCTTCCATTGCTTGCACCGCCGCCACGACCTGGCGATCGGCTGATAAGTCGTTGTAATCAAGACGCCGCATTTCTTCGAGCCGCTTGTCGCGGTCCACCGGCCGTCCGGCAAACTCGACGTACGCGACCTCGCGCACAAATCGTTCGATGACTTCGATACCATAGCCGCGCTGCGTGCGCCGCCCGTCCGGCTCGAGAAACTGGCCGTTGTAGTGATTATTCAACGAGATTTTCCGAGTGGTGGGCGTTTGGCCCTCGATGGTGCATTCAACGCCCCGCTTGCGACTGTGTGCGTTCCAGATCCCGTTGTCAAACCGGAACTGAACTTCTTGTTCGACGTAACCGGGAAAGTTATCGGGAGTCACCCAACTCGTGTGAATGTCGAATGCTGCTTCGCGCCCTGCCTGGTCGTGATACACCAAACGCAGCTGAACGGAATCCCACGTCGGGCCGTCGGCAGGTCCGACAATTCCACGCTGGCCGGTGGCCGCAACACTGTGTAGCCGTCCCCCAAACGTGAAGTCGATCAGCTTGATGTAGTGAACCGCGACATACGTGCCCGGATTCCGGCCCGTAATCCACTCGGCAAACTGGCTGCCGGAGATTTGTTTCGGCTCAAGCAGCGTGCAATAGCCGCTATTCACATGGTGCAGGTCGCCGTCGGCAACGAGCGTGCGGAGCCGTTTGTGATCGGGGTCGAACAGTTTATGGTATACGACCTTGGCCAGGACACCGCGATCGCGTGCCAGCTGCTGCAATTGGTCGAGTTGCGTGAGCGACAAGACGGACGGTTTCTCGATCAACACGTGTTTACCGGCATCCAGGCAGACCCGCGCGGCGTCCGCATGCCGGTGATCGGGCGTGGCGACGCAGACGAAGTCGACGTCGGAATCGGCCATCTGGCGGGCCGCGTTGGGCGCGCGAAAACTACGGAATGGGGAGCTGCGATCGCCCGCCTCATCCAAGTACTTGGCGGCACGGCGGCCGGTTCGCGTGGCGACGGCTGTCAGATCGCAGCGCACGAGTCCGAAACGACGGTCGTATAGCCCCGTGTCGCGCGCGCGCGCGAAAAACGGGCGATACGTTTCGTCAAAAATCATCCCCATGCCGACCATGCCCGCGTGGAGCTCATGCGGCCCGGAAATCGCGCATTGTAAATCACTGTGGTTCATCGTGTTGAGGATACCAAATGGACCGGTCGATGAGAATCGGGGAGAATCGGGGCGTTGGCATTCGACGAGATCTACCTCCGCAGGCTGCTCGGCTCGGCAGCGGCGGACGTGGGGCCCCTGGGTGCTTTGTCTGACAGGCGGGGTTTGGGACCGGATCTTCGAATCTGGCCCGGATGATTCACGGCGTTCGGTGCGCGCGGCCACAGGCAGTGCGGATATCGAAAATCCCGGTCGACCGGCAGCCCGACGACGCAACGCGGGACAGTTACCCCCTTGCGGCAGTCTGTGCCGGGCCCGACAATAGTGGGCACGGGCGAGCTGTCGCCTGGCGACTCGCCGTGTGGCAGCGAACGATATGACTCGACGGATTATCGGCGGAGCCGGTTTGCGGACTTGACGTACAGTGTGCGCGGCCGATCCGGCCGCCTTAACCAACGGAGCGATTCATGGCTACTCAACCGAACGTCATCCTGACTGGATTCGCGGACGAAGCCGCGAACCAGAAAACCACTGAGCAGCAGTTTGCCGCCCTGGCCGGACTCGGACTGCAGTACTACACAATACGCTTCATTGACGCGGGCAATGGCATCAAGAACGTGATGCAACTGAGTAAGCAGGAAATCAATAAAATCCGGCGTTTGGAAAGCGAATATGGACTGAACGTATCATCGATTGGCTCGCCGATTGGCAAGGTCAAGTTGTTGGATGTTGATGATGGAACATCGAACCGCTATGTACCTTTCAAGCAGTACCTGGCCAAGGATGTCAAGAAGGTATGTCACTTGGCACACGCATTCGAGACGAAATTGATTCGCGGTTTTTCGTTCTACCATCCGAAGGGTACGGATCCGCGCGAGCATATGTCGCAGGTGGTCGAGCAACTCGGCCAGATCGCCGAGGAGTGCCATCGCAACGCGTTGACGTTTGGCTTGGAGATCGAGGCGAATCTGGTTGGTCAGACGGGTGAGTTGTTAGCGGAGATCTATCGCCAGGTGAATCACCCGGCCATCATGTTGATTTTTGACGCCGCGAATGTCGTCGTCCAAGGGTTTTCGTCGGATGACGTGTTCGCACAGTACCTGGCGATGAAGGAGGGGCTTGGCTGGCTGCACGTCAAGGACTATCGGCACCCGAAGCCGGCCCAACGCGTGGGGCACGTGAACGAAGACTCGCTCAAGTACTTCGTGCCGGCCGACATGGGCGACAGTGGCCACGAAGCGATTCTGCGTGACTTCGCGACCGTCGTTCCGAAGCTGGACCGGCGTCTGAAGCGGCGTGGCATTCCGGGTGTCTTTTTGGACCTGGAACCGCACGTGAAGGGCGGCGGGCAGTTCGGCGGCTTCAGCGGTCCCGACGGTTTCGGCGTGGCATTACGTGGCCTGTGTCGCACACTGGACTACGTGGGGATCGGTTACCATCTGCGCGACTTTGACGATATCGTCGCCGCGCGGGGGTTCGATCGCGTGTAGCGCCCGCCCGCTATTCGGACGGTTCCGCAACGATATGCAATCGCCTGAGTTGTCGCGTCGAGCGTAACCCGCGCAGCGCCATGAAGGCGCCGGTACCGATACCAATCACGCCCACGAACCAGAGGCTGCTGAATAGCCGGGGGCTGATTCCGAACGCGATCCCGCCAACCACGAGCATTCCGGCCGCCGAGATGAGTTCGCGCAGCGCGGCCGTTTGGTAGCGGCGTTGCGCCGCGCGCGAAATGAAACCGCGCGCACTTTCGTTCGCGAGTTCGCGCAGAACGGACAGATCATCCGTACTCTCGGGTGGTTTCCTGGGCGCCGCCGTGACCGGCTCGGGTGGATGCTCCGTTGGTTGTTCCATGACATCGGTCAGCGCCGTTGGCGCTGCCGGCGTGGCGGCCGGCCGTGGGGCGACCGGCGCTGCCGAACTTGGTTCCGCCACCGTGCTTTCGCTGCGTGGCCCGCCGCCGACACGTTCCATCAGCCGCCGCATGTAACTTTGGATCTCGCCGTCATTCTCCCCCCAAGTGGGCGCGGGTGTTTCTTCGGGAGGTGTAACTTGCGTGTGCTCCGCTTGAACGTCTTGTGCGTCTTCGTCTTGTGCGTCTTCG
>CAZSOG010000088.1:5576-10147 GCA_964607555.1 uncultured Pirellulaceae bacterium
AACTTGCGTGTGCTCCGCTTGAACGTCTTGTGCGTCTTCGTCTTGTGCGTCTTCGACGTAAGCGGCCGGCAGTTGCTGAGGTTGAAAGTCCATGCCGAGCACCAGCGTGCCGCGCGGTGTCATGGCAGGCGCCGACTCGCCGTCCCCCGCCGGCTCGATGCCGCCGCCAAACTGCGGCGTGCTCGGCGCTTGGGACGCAATGGACGGAGTATCCAAGGCCAGTTCGGACAATTGGGACTGCACGCGTGCTTCAAGCTCGGCGATACGACGAGTCTTCTCTTGAATCGTCTCGTTGGCGGCCTCAAGCTGGCTCAGCAAACGCGCGCTTTCTGCCTCGAGTGACGCCGCCGACTGCGCGGCCTGGTCGGCCAACCTTGTCCGTTCGGATTCGATTTCGCGATTCCGATCGGTGAGCGATTCCAGTTGCTCCCGTAACGCGCTCCGTTCAGCGTCCCAATCAGCTTCGGCTTGCACGAACTGTGATTTGGCCGCGGCAAGCTCCTGCTCCCGCTGCTCGGCGGCTTGTTTCCAAGTCGCTGCTTCTTCCAGGTCATTCTGGTGCGTGCCGTTGGTCTGTTCGAGCCGTGATTGAGTTTCGGCCAACGTCATTTGCAGTTGCTTGACCGTCTCATGCACTTGCTCCGAAAGTTCCGGAGAAGGGCACGCCGTTGCCACGGAGCCAAGGTCTGGATCGCACGGCTCGATTTCCGCCCCAGTCTGGAGAACTTCCAGTTCCACGGGACCAACGTGAAGTCGGTCTCCCGGTTGCAATGGCGATTCCGTGAACGCGGCGTCGTTCAGATACGTTCCGGCAGACCAGCGTCGCACAAACGTGCCGGCCGTGCCACGCAAGATCAGACAGTGCACCGGTCGGACACCGCGCGATCGCAGGCGGAGTGTACAGTCGGGACTGGAGCCAATCGTGCACTTGGTTGAATGCAGACGCAGCAGTCGGCCGCCGTGTTGCGGCCCCCGAACGCGCAGCACCAGCGCGCCGGGTTGGGTTCCCAACAAGCTGTTTTTCGCGGTCGGCTGGCTCAGTACGAGGGGCATGGTCGGTGGATTCCTTGCAGCTGCCAGGAGAAAAACTCAGGACACAAACAGACGCGGAGGCATGGTTTCGACGCCCGAGGCACGGTCGCGGCGCCCGTGGTCTATATCCAGACACCGTAACCCCTACAGTTTCCGTTTACCGGCAAAGGCATTCCGATGCGCCGGGTGCGGTGGCCACATTCCCGGCCGCGGCGCACCCTGGCAGGTCGCGCGCGTGAACCGATGTTACTATTTCGTAGTGACTTAGGTCGCAACGGCCGGCTAGTAGGATCTAGCTCACGAAGGCCCCTCGGTCAAAGACCGACCGGCGGTTGCCGGCGGTTATTCGGCAAAACATGCCCGTTTAAGAAAAACGGCTGTATCTCTTTGCCGGATTTGACGATTATCGGAAAGCGAACAAACGTGCCGGCAAGCAAACTTCATGAAGCTACTGGCCATTGGCAAAACGTGACCTAGGGTTCCACCAAACAGTTCGTTTGCGTGGCACGACATGCAGGCCTCGGGCTGCATGCGTGACAACCACGGGTAAAGAAACGGGACCACGTATTGCACAACCATCAGGGGGGCTGATGTGTGCGCCGTCGTTGGTTGGTCGGTTGCACACGGTCTCCCGGTACCCATCGGGATAACACATATGGGACGTAAAGAAGAGATTCTGAAACTGCGACAGGTCTTGTTGAGTCGTCGCGACGCGCTTCGAAAAGCACTGGCTGGCGATTTGAGCGCGCTCAATGCCTTGCGTGAACAGTCTTCTGGGGACATGATTGATGCCGCCTTGGATGCGGCCCAGGATGAGCTTAGTTCGCAGCTGGCGGAAGTCGAGAGCCGTGAATTGGCGCAGATCGAGAACGCGCTGGAACGTATGCGCGATGGGACCTACGGGATCTGCGAAGTGACCGGAAAGCCGATTCCATTGGCCCGGCTTCAGGCGTTGCCATACGCAACGATGTGCATCGAGGCACAGCGTGCGGTCGAGAAAAAAAAATCGCAAGGCAGCACGTATGGTGACTGGAACCGCGTGGTCGATTCGACCACGATCGGCGGTGAGCCGCTGATTGGTGACTTGGAATTCGATATTTCATGATCCCGCGCGATCCATGGCGTGCACTGTTTGAAGTTCTCGCCACGCGCTGGTCATCCACGCGGCTTGCGATCTTCGGTTCCGACGGCTTGGCGTACATACTTCCGCCGGCGGATATTGTCCGCGTCCATGGGCGCCGGCAGCCGTTGGAGCGTGGCGTGCACGGCATATGCGGTTGTTGCCCGCGCATCTGAAATCAACAACGGAGAAGGAGTTCACGGATGAGACAACGTCGAGCGGAAATGGTGCAACGTCAACTTCGACATGCTGTCTGGCTGCTCGGCATGTGCCTCTTCCTGGTCACCAACTCGCAAATCTCCTGGGCTCAATTTGCCTTCTCCGGCCAATTGAACAAGGCGGATCGGGATCGTGCCTACCAAGAAATCGCCAAGGAAGTCCTGCCGATCGAACAGAAGCAACGGGTGCTGAAGAAAGTCATTGGACTGGTGCAACCCACCGTCGTTCATATCGAAGCCAAAAAAGTCGCCGAAGGCTTTGCCAGTCGCCCGGTCGAGGAGGTGGGATCCGGTTTCCTCATCGCGGACGAAAAGCGTTTTTACGTTCTGACGAACTGGCACGTCATCAAGCACTCGCCACCGGCCAATATCACGGTCAAACTGGCGGACAGCCGCGCCGTGCATCCACGGCAGGTGTGGGCCGACCAACAGACGGATGTAGCCGTCATGGAAGTGGAAGCGCCGCGACTGATCGGGGCACGCCTTGGGGATAGCAGCCAGGTGGAGATCGGTGACTATGTGCTGGTGATCGGCAGCCCGTTTGGTTTGAGTCATTCCGTGACGCACGGGATCATCAGCGCCAAGGGACGCCGCGACCTGAAACTGGGCGATAACGACGTGATCTACCAGGACTTTTTCCAAACCGATGCATCGATCAACCCGGGCAATAGCGGTGGGCCGATGCTCAACCTGCGTGGCGAAGTGATCGGTATCAACACGGCGATTGCCAGCGATTCGGGAGTCAACGAAGGGATTGGGTTCAGTATTCCGATCAACGCGGCACTGTTCGTCGCACGGCAACTGATCCATCGCGGGAGTGTCATGCGCGCGTTTCTGGGCGTCACGCTTGACCGTGAATTCGACGCGGCGGCGGCCAAACGGATTGGTCTCTCCCGGCCGGCCGGCGCGCTGGTGAAACTGGTCACGCCGCAATCGGCGGCCGATAAGGCCCACATCCAGTCCGGCGACGTGATTCTCGAATACAATGGCGTCGTCATCGAGGATGACGACCACCTGGTCAATCAGGTAAAACTGACGCCCACCGGGAAAGACGTCTCGCTGCTCCTGTTTCGCAAGGGACGGACAATGCGTGTAACCGCGAAACTCGGCACGGAATCCAACATCTCGCAACTCGACGTGCCGCGCAAGTAACCGCATCCGAAGAGGGGGCAGGAATATCTCATGGCCAGAAAATAAAAACTCGCGGACCACCGTCATTACCACGCTCGGCCAAATCGACGCGGACCACTCGCGACGAACTTCATGAATAATCCGGGTTAACCGGGAAAAACACCGACCGATGATTGGCGACCTATCACGGTCCGTCTGGGGGCAACTACCGATGGATCAAGGCTGATCGCAGGGTGTCTTCCCCCTGGAAAAATCAAAGGGCTTGCCTACTATTGCCTTGAAGATGTGTACCTGATCCGCTCTGAGTTGGCCAACGATCAATACGAGTGCGTTTTTTTCCGTCGTATTTTTGTCACTGGAAACGGGTGGAGCGCCCGCTGGCAATGCGCCAAATGGGTCGAAAGAAGCCAGGTCGATCTGCTGTTCGTCTTTCTTCAGTTTCGTCAACACTTTGTCGATGGACGCTCTTTGCTGCTTTGAGAGAAGCAACTTGTTACGCACAACACTTTCGGCGAAAACTGCAATTGCAGATTTCATTGTGCCTCATCCTCTCTACGTAGACAGATGTAACACTGCTCCAAGTGTGATATCAAATCAACGGCAATGCCGTGGAGATCACACGACACAATTTCGCACACACTTCGCCTTTCTCGTCATCATGGGACGGGAGGTCCTCCGACTCCAAGATCTCCTTCGTCCCATGGATCAACCTCTTTTGAAAAGTCCGCAATTGGAATCCCGTTCTTCAGTAGAACGACAAGATAATGAAGTCGGTTTTGTCCGTCGAAGTACTTATGCTGCCGCCCCTTTGAAATGTCCTGTGCGAGTTCGACCAACGGGAGAACGGACCGGTTGTCACGCAAGTTCCAATCGAAAACTCAAAACGCGGGCTGCGCCCGCAAAGTTGAAGGCTGTTGGCAGTGGCCTTTACGGGATAAGGTCTGGGGAAAAACATGCGCGCACATGTGGCAGCGTAAGAATCTAACTCCTATCTGCTAACTCATAACGCGGGCTTCGCCCGCAACCGAAGAAGGGTGGCATCCGGCCATGAAACATGCGCGCACGGTGCG
>CAZSOG010000089.1:0-10049 GCA_964607555.1 uncultured Pirellulaceae bacterium
AGTACAAACTGGAGTCGGAAATCGCCCGCATCCATAAGCGGGTGGTTCCGTTGGAGGCGGGTGGGTCCATCGTGATCGATCCCACCGAGGCCCTGGTCGCGATCGACGTCAATAGCGGCAGTTTTCGCGCCGACGACTCGGCCGAAGAAACGGCCTTTCGTCTGAATATGGCGGCCGCGCGCGAGATCGCGCGGCAGTTGCGATTGCGCGACCTTGGCGGCGTGATCGTCAATGACTTCATCGATATGCGCAAGGAAAAACATCGCCGCGCGGTCGAGCGGGCCCTGCGCTCGGCCTTGAAACGCGACCGCGCTCGAACCAAGATCCTGCGGACCAGCCCGTTTGGATTGATCGAGATGACGCGTCAGCGGATTCGCCCAAGTCTCAAACGCAGTGTCTACGCCGATTGTCCATGCTGTACCGGTCGTGGTGTCGTGAAGACGGCCGAAAGCATGTCGATCGAGGTGGTCCGTGTCCTGATGCTCGCCTGCCAGGCACCGAGCATCGTGCGCGTGAGCGTGCGCGTGAATGACGAAGTTGCCGCGTATCTGAACAACAAGAAACGCAAGGAAATCACGCGGATGGAGGAAGAGGGCGAGCTGGATATTCAGATCCTGGGCAGCGAGGCACTCTACCCCGAACACCTCGAACTCGACTGCCGCGATGCGGACGGCCACGAAGTGCGCCTGCCATGAGGTAAGGCGTGGCGGTTATTGGCTGGCGGCATCGGACGCCTGGGGCGACGCGACCGGCGGCGTGCCCAGGATGTAGGCGGCGCTTTGCCAAGCGGCCTCGGCGATCCAGCGCACGGCCGCGGCATCGGTATGATAGCCCGACTGCTTGGTGGTGCGCTGGCGGAGGACGATCACGTCGACCTCCGCTTCGTGGCTCTCGCTGATCGTCAGCGCTTGCTCGTGTCCGGCGCGCAACAGCGCGAACTTTTTCGATCCACGCCCCTTTCCGGACGGCCACCGGCGACGCAGTTCGGGTAAATAGTTTTCCACCAGTTGGAACTTCTTTCGTGCCACGAGCACGGCGTAGAGATAGGGATACTTGGTACCTTGCACGTTGTTCAAGGCCACTTGGAATTGCAGTCCCAGGAACTCCTCGGGGCCGTCGGGGAAGCGGATGAAGACGCGTGCGTCGATCGGCAGACGCTGGTCCCCTTTGCCGGCCATCTTGAACATCGGCTGGATTTGACAGGGGGGAGTTCTCTGCGCGTCGATCACGCGCAGCGCCGTTTCCAACGCGTCGATCTGCTGGCGTAACGCAATTGGCCGCCAGCCGCGCCGAGTGCCGGTGATCCAGTGCGGAAGCAGCAGGACAATCGCGTCACAGACAAACGCGGTTGCCCAGGTCCGCGTGGCGAAATTCGCACTGAGCG
This sequence comes from uncultured Pirellulaceae bacterium, assembly GCA_964607555.1. Lineage (GTDB taxonomy): Bacteria > Planctomycetota > Planctomycetia > Pirellulales > Pirellulaceae > JAJSAJ01. Next base: position 1,385 of record CAZSOG010000089.1, read on the forward strand.
CGGCCCCGACAAACGCGACGATGATCACGACGAGCAAAAGGCCGACGGCGCCGCGCGCACAGGTCAGGTCCGTGATGGACTCGTCCCAGTGACGTACTTCATTTTCCAGTTGCCGCAACTTGGCGAATCGGTCACGCGTCGTTTTTTCCCAGGTGCCCCGCGTGAGCGTATGGGTCGGCCTCAAATTGTAGCCACGTACCAGCAACAGGATATTGCCAACCAGCAGGATCGGCAGGCTGACGATCAGTACGGCCAACCAGGATAACGAAGGCGCGAATAGCTGTATGGCAAACCCAACCAGCAGGAACGCGGCGGCAAGCCCCATGCGCGTGCGGTATCCCATCTTGGGTGCCACGTAGAATTGCAGAAGATGGCGGCGCTCTCGGTCTGGCAATAGACTGGCGATCACGGTTCACGGCTCCCAATTCCGGCGTTACGGCCCGCGCGCCTACCGGGCCCTTCGATTGGCGTCGATCAGTTCCGCATAGCCCATCCCGCTCCAGTAGAGCGTACACGCTCCTTGGCACAGCAGGAAATGTTCGCAGCGCCGGCAGATCGAGTGGGCTTGGCGCTTCTGTTTATAGTAAAGGGCATCCTTGCCGAACCAGATATCCGTGAAACGTCGTTCCAGGAGATTGCCCACGCCGCGCGCGAAACTCGAGCAGGGTAAGACCTCGCCGGACGGCGCGACGTGGAGCAGGCCGTCACAGGCGGCACAGCCCTTGTTGCCCAGCCCGTGCGCGATCGGGTTGAAGATGCAGAATGGGGTTGGTGAATACCAGTGAAATTGCATCCCGATCCGCTCGGCATGTGCCTTGGCCAGCAGCACGTAACGGCCGATTTCGCGGTACCGGACGCGCAGTCCCTGGTGACGCGGCAGGTTGGGCGTTCCGGTTGGAATCAGCTGGTTCATCGAGACATGCGGGAGATCCAGCGCATCCGCCAGGTCGATGATGGCAGCCAGGTGGTGGGCATTCTGCTGGTTGATCGTCGTGTTGGTATGCACGTGCAAGCCGGCATCGTGCAGGTTGCGAATGCCCCGGATTGTTTTGTCGAACGCGCCCGTGTGTTGGGCCAGCTTGTCATGCACCGCGGCGTTCGGTCCGGACAGACTGACCTGCGCGGAGGTCAGGCCGGCGTCCACCAACCGATCGACGTAGGATCGTTCGCCGCAGAGCACGCCGTTCGTGATGATGTTCACGCGCATGCCGCGGTCGCGGGCGTGGCGGATGAACATCGGGAGCTCAGGACGCAGAGTGCATTCACCGCCGGTAAAACTGATACTTGGTACCTTCCCCTCCACGGCGATCCGATCAAGCACGCGCAGCACTTCGCCGGCGGACATCTCGTCCTTGATGGGGTCGCGTTTCGGGTGCCGCTTTTTCCACCATGTTGTTTCACGCCAGCGCCGCCACCGGCCGCGGTGCCGCTCGCGCGGCGCATTGCCGGGCGCGACGTCCTTCGTCCCACAACCGGCGTAGCAGAATGCACATGCCATGTTGCAGCGATACGTGACCGCGACCTCGCTCAAGACCGGGTAACGCGTGAAACTGCCCTCAAATCGCGTGACGCGGGTCGTGGGCCGTGCCCGCCCGTCGCCGATTCGATCCGCCAGCAGATCGCGAATGTCGCAGAAAAACGTGTGAATTGCATAGAGACGATCTTGGTCGTGCGCCAATCGAAGGGACTGGACAATCGCATGGATGGACTCGCCATCCAAAGCCCTTTGCAGCAGGTCAAGACCGGTGTCGTTCAGCTGAAACACTTCCATCGGCAGCTTGATCAACACGCCATCCTCGCGGCGTACACGCACATAGGGACGTATGCCGCGCGCGAACGTGTCAATCCATGCCAGGTCCGCGAGCCGCGCTCCAAAGGGGCGACTCTCGGCGACCGCCCGGGCCTCCGCTCGTTCAAGGCCACCGTGCGGCGCGGCGTCCTCGAGCGATTCCAATGCCGTTGCGATGTCGGGCGCGAAACGGTCCCGGACAGCGCGCGCGGCTGGCGGCGTTGCCGGCGCGCCGACGATTGGTAAGGCGGGTCGTGCAGCCATCAGTGGGCTCCTCCACTGACGCACGCGCTGTGACACGCGCTGTGGCAGGCGCTATGACAGGCGCTGTGGCAGGCACTGTGACACGCGCTATGGCAGGCGCTGTGACAGGCGCTATGGCACGCTGACGCCGCGTATTGGCTGCCAAGCTCGGCACCACCAGAAAGGAAGTACGAGTAACTGTGTTGCGCTAACCCGTCGGGATCCGGTAGCGCGGCGGTAAGCTGATTGACACGGTGCCCGTGGTCGAATGCATGGTCCTGCAGATACGCATGGTAGTACCAGTAGTAGTTGGGCGCTCGGTCACGCGCCGCGTCCTCCGCCGGTGGCTCTCGGCCCGCCCAGAACGCCTCGGCGTGCCGCCGCACCACGCGGAACTCCCGCGCGAATTCCTTCTCATAATGTGTTTTGGTCGCCTCCAGGTCGCAGTCCCATGCCTTTTCTTGGATTCCACTCGTGATCGCGCGGACCAGGTCCGCCGGAGCGCTTCGGGACATATTACCATCTTCTTCGATGCGATCGAGCAAGAGTTGATGATAACGCGTAAAGTCGGTTGGCAACGGCTTGAGTTTTTCCAGACGCAGCGGATCCTGCGCTAGGACACGCACGATGCCGTAGTATTCAAGCTCGATGATCATCAATCCAACCAGTGTCTTGAGCGACACGTCACACAGGTACCCGGCCTCAATCTCATTCAATTTCGCTACTTTGCCGTTGTGCCGAAAACTCTTCAGTTCAATGCTCGGTACGATCCAATCGTCACGGTCCCATTGGACGTTGGCCAGTTGTTCACCGGCCTCGATTAACCCGCGATGTTTCAACGTGACGATGAAAAAACCGACGACCAGTAGTCCGCCGATCAGGCCGAACAGGATAAACCGATTCCGCCGCACTTGCGCCGGCTGCTGGATCGGTGTCCAGCCGGGGCCGGCGTCCTGTTGGTGTGACTTTTCGGGCAATGGCCGCGTGACGGTCGGGAACCACTTCGCCGGAACATAATAGGCCAAACGGAACTTTTCGTTGGCCGCGACGCGCTCTTTGTGGGCACGTATCGCCAAATACCGCGCGGCGGCCTTCGGCGCTTCCGGCATGGTTACCGATGTCCCCCGCAAACCGAGGTACGACAAACGGTACCGGTCATTCACGAAGCGCTCGGTGCGCAGACCAAGTGCCGTCGCTTCGGCTAACGACAACGCGGGTTTGTCGACGGGAATCGGCCAGCGGACGACGACCGTTTCGTGCTCCAGTGGCTCATCCCATTCCACGGGCGCCCAATCGAAGACGACCAGATCACCCTGATCCGGTGATTTGGTCTTGGCTAAATGCCTGGCCGCGGCCAGGTCGGTAAAGTACGTCAAAATGTACGTGATATCGCCAGGACCAAACCGCTGCCGATCGGCGAGCACCACATCCCACTTATCACCGAGGTCTTGTAAACTCAGCTTGTAACGGGTTTTGCCCTCCACAACGGCGCCACAACCAGGCCGATGCCACACCAGTTGCTTCTCACCGCCTTGGAAATAGAACCCGCCCATCGTCCCGCGCTGCACGTGCCACCGAATCTTGTACTGGACCATCGCCTGCCGCTGCGGTGATAACGCCACCTCGACTTCCACCCAACGCAAATCCGCGGTCACCTGACCGTGAGCCTCGGGCACATGGGCGCCGGACGCCAGCCAGAAAACGAGTACCACAAGAGCGAAATGACTCGTGATCGTGCGTCCTGTTCGCATGGAAAATCCGCTCCGTGAAGTTGCACCTCGGGAAAGTCCCAGCGATGTCGGTACCTGGACCCCGTCCCCATCAGCGCGCTCGTCCTTTCCCCGTCGCGGGCATGATCACGCGCCGAGCGGGCCAAGTCAAGTACTCGGAGCCTTGATCGCCGCTGCACTCGGCGGCATGAAGAAGTCCATCGTGCCAATATCAGAATCCAAGTCCGGTCACGTGTCGGAAACCCAAACCGCTAAACTTCGCCTCATGCAGAATATGCGGGTATTATTCGAGTTTTACACAACAAAACCGCGTAAATAACCCCGCGTTGGGGCTCGACGAATCCTCTCGTATCGACTATTCTCTGAGGTTTCCCTTGTCAGTTTGGGTACGGTCAGGACCAGGACAGAATCACGATGTATGCGATCATTGCCGATGGCGGACGCCAGTACCGCGTCGAAGAAGGCCAGCAGTTGGATATCGATTATCGTCAGACCCTATCGAAAGGGGACGAACTGACGTTTGCCAAGGTGCTTGCCGTCGCGAGTGACGAGGGGCTGCAGCTTGGTACGCCTACGGTTGATCAGGCACGCGTGACCGCGGAAGTCTTGGGCATTGAGCAGGGCGACAAGATTTTTGTCCAAAAACTTCGGCGTCGCAAGAATTACCGCCGCCGAACTGGGCATCGTCAGTTGTACACGCGGGTTAAGATCAACAAGATTCAAGTGGATTAAGTCGCGCCGGGCAGCGGCTCTGATCTGCGTCTCCGGCACGCTGCGCGCGCCTTCGATGGACTCCGGTACCCGTTTCCGTGGGCATTTTTTTTGCGCTTGGCAAGTTTCCGACCGGCCTGTTGATCCGCTTGGTAATTACGCGACTTTGCCCATTTTCTCCAAGTGTCCACATAAATTGCCTTCGCAAGCCGGTTCCTGGTGCCACACTCACCGGAACCAGTTCTTCCGTGTGGATTCGGGCCACTTGTTCGGGTTGTTCGCCCGGAAATTTTTTTCTTGAAAAAACGGGCCCCGTTTTCAACTTCTACCAAGTTGTCGTCAGTTTTTCATAAGTACCTTTTATTAAATGGGTTACGTCAACCTGTTGGTGCTCTAAGGGGGCGCGTACGACGGGCACTGATATGCCACAACCTCTTGGCAGCCATGTATCTAGGTGCGATCTGGGGCTCCTTGTTGACGGGCCGTTTTAAATGGGTAAACTCGTCCCTCTGTTCCAAATGTTGTGGCAGCACGACGTGCAGCTACAATATGTTGTGTTGCGGGGTACTTTCAGAGCTCATTCCGAGCGCACACATTGCGGGGTGAAGGAATCACGACGGGAATTGGATGCCTGACTCAGTCGCTTGCTGCGCGGCGAGGAATGAAAGTCAAGAAAAGAGAACTCCGAGGCGATGATACTGGTGTATAATTGTATACTATTCGTCGGGATATCGAAATTTCCAGGAAGGCGAATGGAGTACGGAAGGAGCTGAACCATGGCGAGTGTGGACATTGACCGGGAAGCGAAACGTGGGACGAGTCAGGCGGTGCGCGCTGCGGATGGGGGGCGGGTGACAGGACCGGGTTTAGCGATTCAGCAGCAGTTTTGTCCGGCGGACGCGGCGGACCCGTTCACGACCGTGAGTTGGGAAAAGCGGAGTGCGGCGATCAAGGACGAGGCGGGCGGCGTGTTATTCGAGCAGCACGACTGCGAAGTGCCGTCGACGTGGAGTCAGCTAGCGACGAATGTGGTGGTGAGCAAGTATTTTTATGGCGAGAACGGGACGTCGGAGCGAGAGCATGGGGTGCGTGATCTGATTCACCGGGTGGCCCGGACGATTGCGGACTGGGGGATCGCGGACGGCTATTTTGCGACGGTGGAAGACGGCGAGCGGTTTTATCGCGAGTTAGCATGGTTATGCCTGCATCAGCACGGTGCGTTTAATTCACCGGTCTGGTTCAACGTGGGCTTGTATCACCAGTACGGGGTGAGTGGAGCGCCATGCAACTGGCATTGGGACGCGACGAGCGATCAGATCGTGCAGACGCAGAACCCGTACGAATATCCACAGGCTTCGGCCTGTTTCATTCAGAGCGTGGACGACAACATGGAGGACATCATGGCCTTAGCGACGAGCGAGGCCATGTTATTCAAGTTTGGGTCGGGGACGGGAACGGATCTCTCGACGATTCGTTCGCATCGCGAGAAGTTATCTGGCGGCGGGCGTCCGTCCGGACCGCTGTCATTCATGCGGGTGTACGATCAGATTGCGGCGGTGGTGAAATCGGGTGGCAAGACGCGTCGTGCGGCCAAGATGCAGTCACTGAAGGTGTGGCATCCGGATATTTTGGAGTTCATCGAGTGCAAGTGGAAGGAAGAGAAAAAGGCTCACGTGTTGATTCAGAAGGGGGGCTACGAGGCGAATTTCAATGGGGAAGCGTACAGTTCCATCTTGTTCCAGAACGCGAACTTGTCGGTACGGGTAACGGACGAGTTCATGGAGACGGCGCGCAAGGGGGGCAAGTGGACGACGCGTTGGGTCACGGACCAGCGGACGGCGGGTCCCACCTACGATGCCCGCGAGATTCTCAAGCGAATGGCCGAGTGTGCCTGGCATTGCGGGGATCCGGGGGTGCAATACGACACAACGATCAACCGCTGGCACACCTGTCCTAATTCGGGTCGTATCAATGCCAGTAATCCATGTTCCGAGTACATGTTCCTGGACGATTCGGCGTGTAATCTTGCGAGCATCAATTTGATGAAGTTCCGCCGTCCGGATGGCGGGTTGGACGTGAATCGATTCGTGGCGGCCTGCCGGATCTTCTTCGTTGCACAAGAGATTCTCGTGGATCATGCGAGTTATCCGACGGAGAAAATCGCGTTGAAAAGTCACCGATTTCGGCCGCTCGGTTTGGGCTACTCGAACCTCGGCAGCCTGATCATGACCGGTGGCGCGCCGTACGATTCCGACGCGGCGTACGGTTTGTGTGGGGTGATCACGGCGCTTCTGCACGGTGCCGCGAATCGGACGAGTGCCGAGTTGGCCGGCGTGGTTGGTCCGTTCTGTGAATACGCGAAGAACCGTGATCCGATGTTGCGCGTGATGCAAATGCACCGTGACGCGGTCGAACAGATCAACGACGGGGCGCCGACGGAACTGAAGCAGGCGGCCCGCGAAATGTGGGATCAGGTGCTGGTGGAGGGCCGCCGGCACGGGTTCCGCAACGCCCAGTCAACCGTATTGGCGCCGACCGGCACGATCAGTTTCATGATGGACTGTGACACGACCGGAATCGAACCGGATATCGCGCTGGTCAAACACAAGCAGCTGGCCGGCGGCGGTAGCATGAAGATCGTGAACCGATCGGTCGCGCCGGGCTTGCGCACGTTGGGATACAGCGAATCGCAGATCGAGGAGATCGTGAAGTATGTCGACGAAAACAGCACGATCGAAGGGGCGCCGCATCTGAAACATGAGCACTTGCCCGTCTTCGACTGCGCATTCAAACCGGCGACTGGCCAGCGCAGCATTGCCTGGAAGGCACATGTGCGCATGATGGCGGCCGCGCAACCGTTTCTTTCCGGCGCCATCTCCAAGACGGTGAATATGCCGTCGGATATCACCGCCGACGATATCGCCAGCGCTTATCAGTGGGCCTGGGAAATGGGGCTCAAGGCACTTGCCATCTATCGTGACGGCTCGAAACAGAGCCAGCCTCTGAATACGCAGTCGGAGGCGGAAAAAGCCGCCGACCAGGAGAAATCCGAAGGCGCGCGGCCACGTCGTGAACGACTGCCGGATACGCGTCAGTCGATAACGCATAAGTTCAGTGTCGGTGGCCATGAAGGCTATATCAATGTCGGCCTGTATCCCGACGGCCGGCCGGGTGAACTGTTCCTGACCATGGCCAAGGAGGGCAGTACCGTCGGCGGGATGATGGATGCTTTCGGTACCGCGATTTCGTTGAGCCTCCAGTACGGCGTGCCCTTGGAAGTGCTTGTCAATAAGTTCTCCCATACCCGATTCGAACCGATGGGGTATACGACCAATCCGGATATTCGGATTGCCAAAAGCGTCGTCGATTATATCTTCCGCTGGCTGGGTAATACGTTCCTGCCCGGCTATCGTGAAGCCACCAGCGGCGCGACGCCGTCGACGCCGGCCATCAGCGGCAATGGCAGCAAGCCGTCCAACGGCAAGTCGAATGGTGCCACGGCCACGCTTACCCACGGAACCGCCGCCCACTTGCTGACCGGGACCGATGATCCAGTTGACTTGAACGCGCTGGAACGAGCCGGCGTCGTGATGCGTCCGGAACGCGATGAATCATCCCAGACGCCACGGAGCGAGCAGTTCGCGCGATTCCAAAGCGATGCGCCCAGTTGCGATAACTGTGGTTCCATTACCGTTCGCAATGGGAACTGCTACCTCTGTCACAATTGCGGTAATAGCATGGGATGCTCCTGAAGACAACCGCTTGTCTTCAGGCCTTGCAATACTCGTAACTGTTTACGGGCTGGAAGAAGAGGAAACGACGAATCGCACGAAGTGCAGCGGGGTCAAGAATATTAGGGACCTTATGGGCGGAAATTCGTTGATCTTGAGTCAAGTTTTTTGGTCGGACTACGCACAGGTTGTGGACGGGGTGCGGACGGACAAGGATGTCCGTCGTACACCGCACCCCGAACACGGTCGGACACTTGGCTGTTGCCGCATGGGGATCCGTCAGTTGATTGGAGGCATCGCCTCGTTAGATTCTTAGGTGGGTATATGCGCGCACCGTGCGCGCATGTTTCCAAGCGAACAACGGAAGCGGCGGAACGAGGACCTAATCCCTTGTGGGTTGTGGGCTTCGCTCGGCGGGAGCGGCAGCGTGCGAAACAGACGCTCCACGCAGTCAAGCTGCG
>CAZSOG010000090.1:0-10041 GCA_964607555.1 uncultured Pirellulaceae bacterium
ATCTTCCCGAAAGACCGTCTCGCGATAGCGACCCGCGTGAAGGACTGGCCAGACGAACGTTGTTTGCATCTCCTGGTCCGCCGACAGGTTGATCCGATTCGTGCCGAGCGTCAACTTGGGCAGTGTGCGCCGATTCAACTGCGTGATCGTCGTGAAACGCACGGAGTCCATCCCACAGTCCGTGCCGCCACGACCCGCTTCCATCTCGAATTTCACCAGACACTCGGTGACACCCGCCACTTCATCGCGCAAATGCAACACGATATCCTGACTGCCCAGCTCCGTGGATTGCCATATGGGTGCCCACTTGATGCCGGCCGATCTGGAAACCAGGATGCGAACAGAATCAGCAAACGCGGCACGTTGGCAACGTGCCTTGATGTGCATTGACGTGATTACGTTCGCGGCGGATATCTGAAATGTAACCGATGCCAGCTGTTTTGATATCTCCGGGTGAACGCGTGGACCGTCCGCATTGGACCTTGCCACCGTGATGTTCGAATCATCGTAGAATGACTTGCGGCAATTTGGATCGCGCAAGTCCGGCCGAAAGATCCAGCGTCCGTTTCCACGAATGTTGTTCAAGTCATGCTGGCGGTCGGGGTCGTTGCCGTTGAGCGGTCGGTAATAGTCCAGCCGCTGCTCCTCACTCAGCTCGGGTTTGCCTCGATCCAGCGGCGTCCAATACCGTGTGTAGGATTCATGCGGCCGCAAGTTCAAGACGTAGCGCCGTCCGAATCGGCCGTACTGCGTGTATTTGCTGACGGAAAAACCATCCGTGTAGGAAGAGGCCCCGTTGGCCAATGTGCGACGGTAGGCCACGGGCTGGTCCGACGCGCGGCGCCAACCGTTCGGACCGCGGTGCGTCACGCATTGCGGCGCGCCGTGGTAAAGATAGTAGTGGCCCGGTTCGCTCTTCCCGCCCGATAACACGCAAGAATGCGACTCCTTGATCTGCCGGCAACTGGCGACCTGGCCAGTGTGGTCGTAGCAGAAGAAACTCATCGACGAATCGAACAGATGCCACGTCCGGCCGTTGTCCCACGACACCTCACTAACCGTGTGGTCGCCCAACTGAATATAGCGTGCCTGATATCCGAGTCGCAGCCAGCACGCGATGTTCAGACCCGAAATCACACCACAGTTCATGGTCCCATACGAATTGTAATGCAGGATCGGGTCCCAGATCAGCCGCCCGTCGTCCGCCGCACAGCTTGTCTGACGCCGGCTGCGTCGCCCCAAACGCCAGATCGCGATACACCGTTGGCAATCGGTCGTGCAACCTTCGGTGGCCGTCCGGACCAGCGAGTCGATGTCGGTGTAGTCGGGCCCGTTATCCGTATACAAATGGAGATTGTGAACACCAGCCACCGTTGCTCTTGGCGGACACGCGAAAAGAAATGACGTAATCACGCACACAACCGCCAGCGGATTTCGTGTCATGGTCGATGCTCCTTACTTGCATTTCTTGCATGCGCGGCCGCGCATCGCCCTCCATGTAAATAACGACAAGAACCAGAATAATCCCGAGGATCCCGCCACCACCAACCATCGCAGGTCGGCCCATCGAGCGTCAGTCCTCAACACTGCTGCTTTCACGTCCACCTCGCCACCACATCGTGCTCCGCCCGGCGATAACGCCCGACGGAACTATTGCACTCACCCAAGACCGCTGGACACGTTTTGCGCTCCACAATGCTCAGCCGCCGCCTGGTCGACAGCCAGTGAAACATCCTTCTGCCCTCGTCACCGTCCCGTCCGCCTCAGGCGGATTCGTCCAGGCTAGAGCACATGATTCTGCACTACAAGCGTCACGCACCACGATCCCGAAAGGAATCTCCACATTCGTGGATTGTGTCGCTCACACCATTCGTGCCCCAGTCCCGGAACAACGATCAGCTCGACGATCCGGCCGCGGGCACGATAACTATCGGCATCGGCGCGCATCGCGGACAGCGCCGGATCATTATCACCAACGATCAGCATGATAGGAAGTGGGGCCCCGATCGCGGGAACACCGCGTGGTCTCGGACCGGAATGAGCAACAATAGCCGCGATGTCATCCCGGCGGGAAAACGCCAACAACTGCACAAACGACGCGCCGTTTGACATCCCCATGAGGTACACGCGGCGGCGATCGATATCAAACTGGTTGGTCAGGTGCTCGAGCAACTGCCCGAAGAAACGCACATCTGGACAGGTGCTGTTAGCGTTCGGGATGACACGCTGGAAGCAATGGGACCATTCGATCATTCGAGTACAGTTCGTCCCTTTTTGCAGTTGGACTGCGTGACCCTCGTCCTGGTCATTCAGACGAACCTGGTCACGCCGGGCAGCGCCACATGGACCTCGGGCGCGGGCCCCCAGGCGTATCGTGCGGGCGTCAGGTCCTGTTTTGAGTTCATCGCCTGGTCCCAGGTGATCTCTTGACCGGTGTAGGTCGCCATGCGGCCCATAATCGCCAGCAACGTGCTCTTGGCCATGTATTCACCGTTGTTCAACGGTTCGCCTTTCCGAATGCCGGCAAACAGTTCGTCGTGCTCGACCTGGTACATGTTCTTGACTTTCTTGTCGAATCGCCAAGTCGAGTCCGTGATAATCTCGAGTCGTCGCTCGGAGACTTCGGCACGGCCCTTCGAACCAAGCACGTGGCTGCTCATGTCGTTCTTGCACCCCGGCTGCTGCCGGCAGTTACTGAAGAACCGCGTACCGTTTTCGTACGTGTACGTCACGCTGTGGTGATCGTAGATATTGCCGTACTTCGGATCGGTCCGCACCTGCCGACCGCCCATGCCGATGGCTTTTTCGGGGTAGCCGCCCATGATCCATGCACAGACGTCAAGGTAATGGACATGTTGTTCGACATTGAAGTCCCCGGACAGCCAGGTGAAGTAATACCAATCCCGCATTTGCCAGTGCATGTCGGTCCATTCGGGCTGCCGTGGCTTGTACCAGATCCCGCCTCGATAGTCGTTGGCCATCAAGGTGTTGATTTCACCGATGGTACCGTCGTGCAGGCGTCGGACGGTTTCGCGAAAGCCCGCGTCGGAACGTAGGCAAAGCCCGGAGACGACCGATAGCCCCTTGCGGCGTGCCACGGCGCACGTTTCCAAGACCGACCGCACGCCGGGGGCGTCGACGGCAGTGGGCTTCTCGGCGAAAACGTGTTTTCCGGCCTTGATCGCGGCCTTCAAGTGCAGCGGTCGGAACTGCGGCGGCGTGGTCAGCAGAACCACGTCGACATCACTGGCCATGACCTGCTTGTACGCGTCGAAGCCGATGAATTGCCGCGCGCGAGGCACATCGATCTTGCCGGCCACCGCCTCGATCTTCCGTAGTGACTTCAGACTCAGTTGCAAACGGTCATCGAAAGCGTCGGCCATCACTGTCAGTTTTACGTTCTTGTCGGCTTGCAACGCTTGACTCGCCGCCCCCGTGCCGCGCCCGCCACAGCCGATCAGTCCCACGCGCAATACGTCGCTTCCGGCGGCATGCACGGCGGTTGGCAAGGTAAGCGCCGCCGTCCCACCCGCCGCGGCCAGCGCCGCCGACTCCCGCATGAACTGACGACGTGTTGGTCTTCGCTGCTCGTTCGCTGCCGGCTCGGTCCGCATGTCGTTTCTCCTTATGGCTGATTATCAGGTCTTAACGCGCCAGGCGCTTCCCCCCCCCCATCTTCCCGCCCCCATCTTCCCGCCCCCATCACGACCCCAACGGGCGGATTTCAAAATTACGAAAGTAGATCTCGTTTTTCTCGTTTTCCAGCAGGATCTTACCAGCCGTCGGAAACACATTGTAACACTCGTTGACGGTCCGGCCATTAATTTTGATCGTAATGCGATCGCCCCTGCAAATGCACTCGACCTTGGTCCACTGGCCCAGCGGACTCGCCAGATCAGCGTTACCACGTGTGTCAAGCAACTCCTTGAATCCGACTTCATGTTTCGACCACCAGAATTGCCGGCCGGAATAGACGGCCTTCCGCCCGCCTTGCTGCCAGCGCGTGCGACCGTCGGAGGCCGTGACCGTATCACTGGTAATCGTCACCGGGATAACTTTGCCGTTCTTATCGTTGCCTCGAATCACAATCAAGTCACCCTCGCAGCCCTGCGCCAGCTGGCATTCCACCGACGCCATCCAAATGCCCTTAGCGTTTCCATCGGGACCGACGGCATGGAGCAAGATCCCGGAATTGCGCACGAACTTCGAGCCATCGGTTCGGTCACCCCATTTATACTCGATGCTTAGATGGTAGTTCTTGTACGTGCGATTCGTTGCGAGATACCCCATCCCCCTGCCACCGATGTGGATCATACCACGTTCGACCGAGTAATCCCCTTGCGGATCTTTCCGTCCTGATTTCTGCAACCAGGTGGTGAAACCACACAGGTCTTTGCCATTGAACGGACGAATCATTTTCCCGGAGGGCTCGGTTGGGATTTCACGTTCTTGGCTTTGGCACGTAACGGCTCCGACCAGTACAAGCGTGCCGACAAACGTCACGCGGCGCCAGCCACGTCGTTGCCACAGGGCCCATCGTTGTTCCATGGTTCATCTCTCCAGCCAAGGGTTAGAGGAGCGTCAAGCCCGCGACGACCGTCTCCAGGAATTCGCGCACGCGGCGTGCCAAGTCATCAATACCCTCCGGTTTGGTCGGACGCGGGACGACCGGGGCAAAAATATTTTCGCAACAAAGCGGCATCTTGCGGCCGGTAGAGGCCACTGGGTACAGCAACCGGTAGTGGTCAATCGCACCGAACCCAGGCCCGCAATCTTGGTCTTTTGGCCAGTTGCGATGGTCTTTCATGCAGAAACTGTGCACCACGTCGGCACACTTTTGGATATCGGGAATCGGGTCGACGTTCAGGTAGTCCATCACGTTGCCGGCATCGTAGTTCACTCGAATCCCTGGGTCATTCACTTCGCGAATGATCTCAGCGCACGCCTGCCCGGTCCCGGTCGACCCCCCGTGTTGTTTGACGACCAGCAGCACTCCATTGTCGCGTGCGATCGGTCCGAGTTGTTTGAAACGCGCCAGCCACAACTTGCGGTTGCCGCCCTTGGTGTGACCGAATGTAAGCACCTGCGGAATACCGGCCGCCGCCGCTTGCCGGATGCGATTCGTCAGCACGCGCAAACCGTCATCCGCTTCCGGGTAGATGCCGGAGAACATCATCAATGGCTCGAGTCCCAGATCGCGGCATCGGGCCGCTAACCGGCGCGCCATATCAGGCGGCGCGTCAGCCGGAATCACCGGTACACGCTCGCCATCGGGCGTCGCGCGGTGCGAAGTTCCCCACGCGACAAAGTCGTAGCCGGCGGACTTGATCCCGGTCAGCGCCCGGCCGAGCGGGAACTGTGCATAGGGGAGCGTCATGCAGGCGATCTGAAAAGTCGTTGGGTTACGTTTCCCGGTCGGCGCGGCGGCCGCGCGGCCGCCCAACGTCGGCATGGTGCCGGCAACCCATCCGCCGGCCGCAATCTGTAACATGGATCGCCGGCTTAGCCCGGCTTGTGATTCGCGGTTCATGATCGTCACCTCAAACTGCTTGCATCTCACTGGACAATCGCCAACAATGATTCTACCCGCCATTGATCGCTCAAGCCATCGCCTGTCTTGAATTCGACCGTGCGGGTGGCGCAAGTGACGTTCTCGTTCGGCTCGGGCCGGCAGGGACTTACGATCAGAAGTCCGGAGAAGATATGGAGCAAGAAAATACAAGGGTTAGAGAATTCGAGGCAAGCCTCAACCGAGCGAATATCCGTGAACTGTTACGGCGTTCCTGGTTCGACCGTCTGCTGAACGACTACGATTGCAGAAACGCGCGAGCAGATGTGTTAGACCCCGGTCGTGCTTGCACCGACATGGGGTCAGTGGAGCGTCATCCTCACCAGGTGTTGTCTTTCTTGCGTTGCGAGCCGCCCGCACTAGAAACCCTTGGGCCGGAATTTGATGATCTTGAGTCAAGTTTTTGGGGCAAGGTTCAGCCGCCACGGGAGTTGATGTCGGGTGAGCGACGCAGGTAGTGCAGAATCATCGCTCCACCGGGATAAAACCGCCATGGGTGGACGGGAAGCGTAAAGGGACCTGGCGCTGTGCGCGGGTCTCCTGACCCCGCACGGGAGCGACCGAAGGTCTCCAATGCATCGCCACGCGTCAGTTGGTTGGAGGCAAAGCTTCGTCAGATTCTTAGGCTGCCAGATGCGCGCACGGTGCGTGCATGTTTTATGACCGGGTTGCGGGACCCCCGCATAGGAGATTGATGATGCTAACACGCATGCGATACGGCGTGTTCGTGCTGGCGGCCACGTTGGCGGTTGGCGCTACACTGGAGACGGACGCCACGAAAAAAGGACTCCTTGACTCACTTGACGCGAAGCGTCTCGTCGGCCGATGGAAAGTCGTTTCGTCCGTCTGGTACGGTCGAAAAGGAAACAACGACATCGGCACTGTCTTCCAATTCACCGCCAAGGGAGAAGTGCTCCATCATGCACAAAAAGGACCGCCTATTGAAGGCGAATACAAGGTCGATTTCAGACACAAGCCAGCTCGAGTTGATATCATGATGGACGGTGACCGCCCCGAAATGGGTGGCGGTGGGCTACGTAAGGGGATTCTGAAGTTTGCACAAGGCCGACTCGTCATCTGCGTGCAAGGTGCGGCGAAACGACCATATCCCAAGGAGTTTGCCAGCAAGAAGGGACAGCTCACCATCCTTCGAGTGCTCGAGAAAGTGAAGAAAAAGAAAAAGTGACGAGGACCCACACCATGAGAATTCTATTTACTTATGTTCCGTGTTTTTAACATCCGTATTGGTCCGCGCGGCGCAGCGGATTGAACTTGAAGGGCCACCTGCGCGTCATGTGGCTTGGCGGGTCCGATACACGGATCGGTGACGAGTTCAATGCGAACAACGACCCATGGTCCATCTACGTTGTCACGCTAAGCGGCCTGGAAACGTGGATCATGGCGGCACCGGTGGGAGTTCGAGTTCGTATCGACAAACGCACCGAATCCGAACTCTATCCCGACAATCCACTCGGCCGTTATCTTGAGGAGATCGTACCGGCCCGTGACAAACCGCTGTTCGACCCCGCCTGCGTGGCGGCGCGCGAAGAGGGGGCAAGAATATGAAGACCCGCTTGGGTTCTTGCCGAACGATGTCGTTTGGCGGTAGTGTGGGATAGTAGAGTTCGGTCGCACGTGAATGACTACGTGTTTTGTTTCCGGTCCGTGAACGATTGTCCTTGGTTATGTAAGGCCTGAAACCATGAACAGATTCTGGCTAGTATTTCTTATTCTGATTATCAGTACCGTATGTCATTCCGCCGCGCGGGCGGGCGCGCCCGCGGACCAGGAAGCCAAGGCGCAGCAGGCGCGCACGCAGCAGGCGATTCAACGCTGGCAAGCGATGCGGTTCGGCATGTTCATCCATTGGGGTCCGGTCAGCCTGAAAGGAACGGAAATCGGCTGGTCCCGCAAGGGGCCGCGGCGCGGGCATCGCCGTGGCGGCACGGGCACGATTCCCGTCGAGGAATATGACAATCTGTACAAGAAATTCAATCCGGTGAAGTTCGACGCCGAGCAGTGGGTGCGGATCGCCAAGGATGCGGGCATGAAATACCTGGTATTCACCAGCAAGCACCATGATGGGTTTTCTAATTTCGATTCGCAATACACGGAACATAAGATCACGAATCCGGAGTCGCCTTATGGCAAGGATATTTGCAAGCAGCTGGCCGATGCCTGCCACAAGGAACACCTTGCGTTGGGCTGGTATTATTCGCCGCGGGACTGGTACCACCCCGATTTCGCCACGGAACGTCACGCACAATATTTGAAGTTCTACATGGGTCAACTGAAAGAGCTCGGCACGAACTACGGCAAGGTTGACATTCTATGGTTCGATGGTCTGGATAGCCCACGCGAATTGTGGGGCGACACGCCCGAGCGGTCGTTTGCCATGCTCCGCGCGCTGCAGCCGGACATTATCCTGAACAACCGTGGAGGGTTACCCGGCGATTTCGATACGCCCGAGCAACGTATCGGCGGTTTCAACCGCCAACGACCGTGGGAAACGTGCATGACGATCTGTCGCCAATGGGCATGGAAGCCGAACGACAAATTGAAGTCGCGTGAAGAGTGCCTGCAAACGTTGCTCAGGACGGTTGGCGGCGATGGCAATCTACTGTTCAACGTCGGCCCGATG
Source organism: uncultured Pirellulaceae bacterium (assembly GCA_964607555.1). Taxonomy (GTDB): domain Bacteria; phylum Planctomycetota; class Planctomycetia; order Pirellulales; family Pirellulaceae; genus JAJSAJ01. Next base: position 8,211 of record CAZSOG010000090.1, read on the forward strand.
CCCGATGGACGGATTGAACCCCGCCAGGTGCAGCGTCTCGAAGAGATGGGCCAGTGGCTCAGGAAATATGGAGACGGTGTCTATGGCACGCGCGGTGGCCCGTTCAAGCCGGGCAAGTGGGGCGCGTCGACGTGCAAGGAAAACCACATCTATCTGTTTGTCATGGACTGGCCCGAAGAGGGTCCGTTGCTGCTCCCACCGATAGGAACACGGATTACAGACCAACGGCTGCTAAGTGGCGGAACCCTTGATTTGGCGCAGACGAAGACCGGGATTACGATCAACGTTAACAACGCGGATCGGGATCCGGTGGCCACGGTCATCGAGTTGACCGTGCCGGGCACGGCGTTTGCCATCCAACCAGTCGCCGTACGTTCGAATTACGAATCCCTGACGTTTGGTTGCAAAGCGACTGCCTCGAACGTCTATCGGAACCAGGCAAACTATCGACCGAGCAAGGCGCTCGACGACGACCGCCAGACGCGCTGGGCCACCGACGCGGGCACGCACGCCGCCTGGCTGCAGATTGATCTGGGAAAACGGGTCACGTTCAATCGAGTGCTGATCGACGAGCAAGCCGAGTACGCACGGACCCAGGACTTCGAGCTACAGGCGGGAGACGATGGCCGAACGTGGAAGACGTTCTACAAGGGTAATACGATCGGTCCTCGTTGGACAACCAGTTTTTCCCCGGTCACGGCACGCTATGTGCGGCTGAACATCTTGCAAGCCACCGAGGGCCCCACCCTTTCCGAGATCCAACTGTTTGCCGTTCACGGCCAAAGGCCGTGAACGGGCACTCTTACTTACTCTTACTCTTAATCTTAATCTTAATCCCCCCCGATATTCTTGCCAAATCTTCCTTCCGGCTCCACCGCACGCCGACACTCGAAGAGAGGGCAAGAAACAAAGAGGCTTTCTTCGCTCGAACAAACTCGCCCGAAAAGGTTCCCAGAAAGGAAATCCCCGATGCTGACACGTCTTATGATTCTGGCTGTCGCCCTTGCCTATTTGTCCATGTTCCCTTGCGGGGCAAGTTGCCAGACCGCGAAGTCGACTTTGTCCGGCGACTGTGCGGATGTTGGCGAAGCGCCACATGGTTACAGCTCGATGACCGCGGTCAAAGCCGCAATCCTGCTCGGCGGCCTGAAGCTGGTCGATCGTGACACGCCGGTTCCCGATTCCATTGAAGTGACCAAAGGGATCGTCTACGGACGGGGCGGTAACACACAACTGCAGCTCGATCTGTATCGCCCAAAACCGCTTGACCATGCCGTACCCGGCCTGATATTCATTCATGGCGGGGCTTGGAAGAGCGGCAAACGCGGCGACTACCACGTTTACGGCGTCAAGTTCGCCGGACAAGGTTACGTCGTCGCGACGATCACGTACCGGCTGCTGCCCGACGCCACCTTTCCCGCCCAGATCCAAGATGTCAAATGTGCCGTTCGATGGATGCGCGCCAATGCGGCCAGGTATCACGTCGATCCGAACCGCATCGGCACGATCGGAGGTTCCGCCGGCGGGCACCTGGCGATGTTGGTCGGTTACTCGGCCGATGTCCCCGAACTCGAGGGCGACGGCGGAAACCCCAACGTCAGCAGTCGAGTCCAGGCCGTCGTGGACTTGTATGGCCCCACCGACTTGACGACTCCGTTTGCAATCAGCAACGACCTGATCATCCGGTTCTTCGGTGGCAAGAAGATCGACGAAGCGCGGAGACTCTACGAACTCGCGTCGCCAATCAAGCATCTGACCAAAGACGATCCGCCCACTCTGATCATCCACGGCACGACCGAGACCGGAAGAGCACACCTCCGAACTCCAGGCC
>CAZSOG010000091.1:0-10035 GCA_964607555.1 uncultured Pirellulaceae bacterium
ATACCCGTCGTGGCCCCGCGCGTTCGCGTCCTGGTGATCGACAGTTTCTCTTGACATGGGTGTGCCGTCGTCGTGTCTACCGCCGCCGACCTGTTGGAAAATCCCGAGCTGTGGCAACCGTTGCACGATACCGTGGACGAGTTCCGGTCCGGGTGCACACAGCTGGAACAGCACTTCGAAGACCTGTTCCAGGACGTCGACCAACTGCGTGAACAACTGAGTCGGCGCCTCGCCGAATTAGATCGCGAGCGGGAGACGCAAGACCAGCTACGTGCCGAACTGACGCAGCACGCACAGCAGTTGGAACAGCGTGAAGCCGAGTTGGAACACGAGGCAAGTCAACTGGATAGTGCGCGGGGCGAATTCGAGCAACAGTGTAACACCAGGGTGCGCGATCTGGAGGAACAGGAGGATTCGCTGAAGGAACAACGCGCTAAACTTACGCGCGAGCTCGTGAATCAGACGACACCCGTCGAACGCACCGATCAAGATGAAGCACTCGCGGCCGCCCGGCGGGAAATCGACCAGCTGCGTCTGGAGTTGGAAGAGGCGCGTGGTCTGCAGCCTTCGGACGATGCAGGGTCGAGTGCCGAGCTAGCACAAATCGCCGAGGAACGAGACGCACTGGAGGTGGAACTCGAACGTGTACGATCGCGCGCCGCCGAACTCGACCGGACCATCGCGGAGCAGCAAGTTCAGATCGATTCGCAGCAGGACGCCATGTCGGACGAATTGACACAACTGCGGCGTTTGGTCGAGAAACAGGCGGACCTGTTCGACCAAGACGCGGTCGCATCGGCCGACGCCGCGGAACCGGAGCTTGTGGGGGCCCAGCGCGACACGCCGGCCGCCGATCCGGTCGTCGACTCGGTCATGGCCCAGTTCGCGAAATTGCAACGCGACGTCGCGTCACGACGGCAGCGCGTCTAGGAGAACTTGGAACTAGTCCCAAAACTCATTTTTAACGATGTGCGACGGACTCCCAAGTCCGCCGTAGTCACGGATAATCACCTTCAGGAGGCCGTGTTATAGCGTTTTCCGGGCCCTCCGACTTAAAAAGTAGCGTTGATCATGACACAGAACTCGCGTCACTTCCGAACCTGGCGACTCTCGTTGCCGCTGCTGGGGGCTGCCGTGGCAACCGGCTGGTATACCGAAGCGTGGTCGGTAGCCGGGCTCCTGGCTGTTGTCGCGATCGCGCTACCGGTAGTGAATCGATCGCGCGCGTACGTCCGCGGGCGCACCGAGTCGGCACGCCACGTCCCGCCGGCCGGCGAGGATACCGGCGCGAAGAAGCCGGCGACCGAGTCGACGCGGGCCGCGAGCGGTGTGTCGCCGTCCACCAGCGAGGATCCCACGCAGCTGGCGGACCGAATGATTGAAGCGGGACGCACCGCGTTGTTGGTGCGTCCGCAGATCGCGCGCGGGCTGGAGGCAGAGCAATTAATGCGCGCGATCGAGGCATTCGACTCGGCCATGTCCATTGTCCCGGCCGGCCACGTGCTATTGGAATCATGGCGCGACGACGACGACGCGGTCGAGGGTGGCACGCCACGCTCGCGGCTTGTGCAAGTTGATGCGCTCTATCTCGACCGCTATCCCGTGACGAACGAGGCGTTTCAACGATTTGTTGATGATGGTGGTTACGCACGGATGGCCTTATGGGAACCGAATATTTGGCCGGCGGTCTTGGACTTTGTCGATCGCACCGGGGCGCCCGGACCACGATTCTGGGAACATGGATGCTGCCCCGACGGCCAGGGCGACCATCCGGTTGTCGGGGTCAGCTGGTATGAGGCGGCCGCCTTCGCGCGGTGGTCGGGCAAACGGCTGCCGTCGGACCCGGAATGGGTCAAGGCCACTTGCTGGCCGGTCGCGACCGAAGGACCCCGGCCCATTCAGCGGCGGTATCCATGGGGGAATACGATGGACCGAGAACGAGTGAACATTTGGGGTTCCGGGCCCGACGGCACGGTCGGCGTGGGTGAATTCCCGGCGGGCGTGAGCGTCGGTGGTGCCTACCATCTCATCGGCAATGTCTGGGAATGGACAACGAGTGATTTTGGCGTGTGGGACGCTACCGCTCGGCGTTTGGAGCTGGCGACGCCGATGAAGAGTATTCGCGGCGGCGCGTTTGACACGTACTTTGAAACGCAAGCGACCAGTCAGTTTCAGAGTGGGGAATGTCCGGTCCATCGGAAACGCAATATCGGCTTCCGATGCGCGTTGTCGATATGCGACGTTGTATCTCTGGAGGAGTCGGTTTCCGAGGCGCAACCTGCCATGGCAGTGGCCGGCGTTGCCGTGGACGAGGAGGCGGAATGATGGGTGGTAATGCAGTGCTGCCGATGGACTCGTATCGCTTGGCGCAATATGCGGTGCAAGTGCCGTGTTTCATTTGCGAAGGCGGTAACAGCTTTGACGCCGAAGTGTGCCGCCACTGCCAGGCGCCGATGGCGTTGGCACATCAGGCGAACTTCCAGAAAGTGCCGCCGCGGCTCATCGGCACGATCGGGGCCGCGGACGCCGGCAAGACAGTCTATCTGGGTATGTTGGCGGATATTCTATCGCAACCCGGCCAGGACCTGCAGTTGCTCGCCCGCGGAGCCTTCTCCGTTTCCTTGCAGCAAATGACGATCTCCGCCCTGAGCAATTGTGAGTTTCCGGAGAAAACGCCCAACGAACCGGAGCGTTGGAACTGGATCCACTGCCAAGTCAACGCCACACGGAAAAAAAAACCGCTCGACCTGATCATGCCGGATGTATCTGGTGAAGCCTTGATTGAAGAAGTGGACCATCCCCACACATACCCCGTCATCCGGGCGTTCTTGTCACGCTGTTCCGGAATCTTGATGCTGGTGGACGCGGTACGTTTGATGGAAGGTGAAAAAGACCAGGACTTCTTCGCGATGAAGATCCTGTCCTATTTGTGCGAACTGGCCAAAGAGGCGAAGACCGGCTGGGCACACCGGCCGATCAGCATGATTTTCACCAAGGCGGACCTGTGCGAAACATGTTTCGATGACCCACGCGAGTTCGCGCGCAAGCACGCACCAGGGCTTTGGCAGCAGTGCGAACAGCGGTTGCACAAGCATCGTTTCTTTGCCACGGGCGTCGCCGGCGCGTGCGCGCAGCAACGTGGGTTGGGCGGCGTGCGCCAGATTCCGCTGCGTATCGAACCGCGCGGGATCGTGCCCCCCTTCCGTTGGCTCATCAATCAAGTCGACTGAGTCATGATCGTCTATTGTCTTGTTGTAATGGAAGCGAGGTAAACACGTGTTGGTTCAGCGGGCCGTGTTTACGTCGCTGCGGACGGGGCAGAACGAAGGGTACCAGCTTGCCGCCGTCAGCCCAGGTGTCTCGGCGGACGAGGCCCGAGAGCTGGCACGCTGGGGACCCGGCCACGATTCAATCTATGCGTTCGCACGCCAAGTCACGGGCATGCACCGCATGCGCCGCGGCACGTTCTGTCTCACGCGAACTCGAGGTGTCGGTAAGGAATACAGCGGCCGAGGTGGAGTACGCGTCTATACCTGGTTTTTTCTCGTGGGTGACGACGTCTTCGATCGGTTCGCGTTTCATCCATTTCGCATGCTGCAGGCACTCACCGCCGCCGGATACACCGATGTCCTCGAACCTACGAGCCCGCGTTTGGAGCCGATTAACCTGGTTGGACGGGCGTCGAGTATCGACGTCCAGAACCTGGAACGCGTCACAAAACAGATCGGCCCCCTGGGGCTCGCAACGCTGCTCAACGCGGCCATCACAACCGACCGGTTGGGGGTCACCACCGAAGTTCGTGCCGACCGGCTCTTGACCGCGCTACTCGATTTGCTGCCGCCAGGCCACCGTCGTGAGCTCTCGCTGACGACCGGATTACGCGTGTCACCCCGACGCCCCTACCGTATCCATGTGCTGCCACCCGACCCTGCCGAACAACGCGCCGCGACACGCCGCTTGCCACTCACGCAGATATCCCTGCTGGACGATCCGAGTGGCGAATTCGCGCCACAATACGGATGGCCCCTACGCATGTACCGGTTCTTGAAAGAACATCAATTCGACACTATCGCCCAAATTGTCCATGGACTGCGTGGAAAACCAGTCGACGACCTGGACTGCCTGGCCGAGTTGACAACCGTTGGGAAATAAGAAATTAGAAATAAGAAATTAGAAATAAGAAATAAGAAATAAGAAATTAGAAATTAGAAATTAGAAATTAGAAAAATGATGGCCTTGATGCGTGGCTCGCTACGCGCGCGCGTCGATCATTTCGCAAAACTCGCGAAACAGGTAACGACTGTCGTGTGGCCCGGCGGATGACTCCGGGTGGTACTGGACGCTGAATGCGGCGACCTCCCGATGCCTGAGTCCCTCGATTGTTTGATCATTCAGATTGGTATGCGTAACCATAAGATGCGCCGGTAGGGACTCCTGCTCGACGGCGAACCCGTGATTTTGCGCCGTGATCTCGACCGCGCCGGACGCGCGGTTCAGCACGGGTTGGTTCGCGCCGCGATGGCCAAACTTTAACTTAAATGTTCTTGCGCCACAGGCGAGTCCGAGCAACTGGTGGCCGAGACAAATGCCAAATATCGGCACTTGCCCCAAAAGGTGTCGAATTGTCTCGATCGCATACTGGACCGGCTCGGGATCGCCCGGCCCATTGGAAAGGAACAGACCATCCGGACGTAACGCCAGTATTTGGTCGGCGGTTGCCGTTCCCGGCATGATGGTGACGCGACACCCTTCGTCCACCAGGTGACGCGCGATATTCCATTTCATGCCGAAATCCAGCGCAACGACGTGCCGTGACGGGACGATCAGCTCGGTTGACGCGTCGGGGACCATGTGCGCCCAGCTACTGAGGCCCTCGGACCAGTCGGCCTGGTCGTCCGGAACGACTTCGCGAACCAGGTCACGGCCCACGAGTCCTGGACTGGCTTTGGCTTTCGCCACCAGGGAGCCGTTATCCAGGTCGACGGATGACACGATTCCCTTCATGGCACCCAAGGTGCGGATCCGGCGCACAAGTGCCCGCGTATCGATTTCGGCCAACCCAACGACCCCATGCCGCGCCAAATAATCGTGCAAACGGCCGTCGGACCGAAAGTTGCTCGCCATCCGACTGATCTCGCGCACGATAAAACCGGCCAAATGTGGACGGCCGCTTTCGACGTCCTCCGGATTGACACCATAATTGCCGATTTCCGGATACGTCATCGTGACAATCTGTCCGCGATAGCTTGGATCGGTCAAAATCTCTTGATAGCCGGTCATCGAGGTGTTAAAGACGACCTCGCCACCCACTTCACCCACCGCGCCAAAGGAACTTCCGGTATAAATCGTTCCATCTTCCAAGGCAAGCTTTGCTGGTTGCGCCATGATCTCTTGCTATGCTGCTTAATTCGAATGTAACGTTCTTCCGTCATTACCGAGTGGCCTAAAGTCCACTGGACCATTGTCCCGATACCCAAAACTACGGCTGTGGGTCTCCGGGCTGCGGTACTCAATCCAAAGTCCGGACAGCCTTTTAATCGAGGGCTCTTGTTGCGGCGAACAAGAGCTCTCGTTTTTTTGTGTTATTGGCGTAAAAAGTTGGCGTGATTATAGCGGGACCAAGCCGTGATGGATAGATATGCGGCCGGACGGAACCGGCAGCGATCCACACCATGGCAACGCGGCGTGGCGCGTCCGGCATGCTGAAAACAGTGGATGATGCGGACATGCCAGATGTGGCCAAGATGCTCGCCGACACCCTTCCCAACGCGGCCTTCGGCCGCAAGATCGCAGGCTCGGTATTGTCGGGTTTACCGGGCAAACTCGAAAAAAACGGGGGCCCCCGCACCGGCATTCTGCCCTCAAAGAATCTAGCCAGGCGTTGACTCCAACCAACTGATGGATGCCAGAACGGCCACGTTTCGGAGAAACGCTCTACCTGCGTCGCCCAAAAAGCGATCGGCGGCGCCGCCCGATAGCCAGGTGGGCGGCACACGTAGGTCGGTTTTCCAAACCGACCGCGCGCAACCCCACTCGCATGCCCCTCTGCTCTTCCCCCACGCCCCTTGCGTAAGGGTGTGATCCCGTTTCGTGTCACGTGAGAATGCCCATGCGAGACTGTGTTTTTCGGGTTTTCGGCGAAGAGTGTGTAGTGGAATCGTCTGCCTTCAACATGACTCGTGCGGCCCAGTTTCTTAGTCAAGTCGATTCGGGAAGTCGTTCTTGATGCGCTGCTAAACGACGCAAGTAGGGCGACAAAGGCCGGTTTAATTTCCACGCCGCTCCTTAGAGTGGGGGGGGCGTGTGCCGTCGCTGGTCGAGGCATCGGCCGATTTGACGCACTGCCTGTCGCAGCCGGTTTTCGTTTTCGACCAGTGCCAGCCGCACATACCCTTCGCCCGCCGGCCCGAAACCGCTACCCGGGCTAACGGCGACATCCCCCTTTTCCAATAGCATCATGGCGAAATCCATCGTACTCATCGCGCCGAACCGACGGTCCGGGATTCTCGCCCACAGGAACATACCGGCTTTCGGCGGCTGAACGGTCCAGCCAATGCGGCGTAATCCCTCCACCAGAACATCCCGCCGCTGCTGATACTTGAGCGATTGCGCCTCGACCTCCGCGTCCGTGTGCCGCAGCGCGACGATCGCCGCGACTTGAATGGCCTGAAACATCCCGTAATCGTAGTAACCTTTAATAATTCCCAGGGCACGGATCATTTCCGCGTTGCCACAGCAGAAACCAACGCGCCAGCCCGCCATGTTGTAGCCTTTGCTCATCGTCGTGAATTCCACACCCACATCGCTGGCCCCCTCCGCAGCCAGAAAACTGGGGGGGTGGTAGCCGTCAAACGCGACGTCGGCGTACGCGAAATCACTAATCACCATGAACGCGTGCCGCTTGGCCAGACGCACCACTTCTCTGAAAAAATCCGGCTCCACGGTCGCCGTGGATGGGTTATGCGGGTAATTCAGAATAAGCAGCTTGGGTCGCGGGTACAGGTGGCGGCACGTGTAGTCGATATTGGCGAGAAACTGATCACTTTCGGCCACTTCCAAGGCGATCGCGTTGGCCGACGCCAAGGCCACGGCATACATGTGCACCGGGAAGTAAGGCGCGGGGATGATCGCCGTGTCACCGGGCCCCATCAACGCCAGGCACATGTGGCTGAACCCCTCTTTGGAACCTAGGCAGACCACCACTTCAGTGCCAGGATCCAAGCGAACGCCGTGGTGTTTTAAGTACTTGCTGGCCACCTCGCGCCGCAGGTTCACGATGCCGCGCGAATCACTGTATCCGTGGTTGCGCGGATCGCGTGCCGCTTGCGCCAGTTTTTCGATAATGCGCGGCGCCGGCGCATCGGACGGATTTCCCATCCCCAAATCAATCACGTCATGACCTAAACGACGTTTTTCGTATAACAACGCGTTGATGCGACCAAACATATAGGGTGGCAACCGCACCACTCGGGTCGCGAAGCGCACGTCGAACGAGCCATTCTCTTGGTGGTCATCCGCCATCCGATGTTTTCTCCCTGAATTTCACGATTTCCCGCAACAGTTTATCAATTTCAGCAGGAGCGTCCGCATTTTTTCTTGCTTCGAGCAGTTGCTGTCGTGCGCCGTCAAGATCACCGTGGGCTTGCAGCAGTTTCGCCAAACGGATCCGCAGATCGACATCGTCCGGTTTGAGAGCCAGGGATTTTTGCCACGCCTGGCGTGCGTTCACGAAATCGCCCCCGGCGTTCAGAACGCGGCCGAGGTAGTCCAGCGCTTCGCCATAGTCCGGTTTTTTCTGCACTGCCTCCTGGAGCGCGACGCGCGCTTCCTGGGCTTTGCCAACGGCCAACAGCGCGCGGCCTTGGAGCAAGGCCAACTCCGCACTCGCCGGATGGTCTTTCCGCGCCCCTTGCAGGAAACGGAGTGCTTCCTCGTATTTCTGGTAGACAATCAAGGTGCGTGCGAGTTTCTCTTTCCACAGAACGTTGCGCGGATCGAATTCAACGACTTGATACATCAGTTGCAAGCACCGATCAAGATCGCCGCGTGCCCGGCTGGCGGCGGCCAGTGCGTTCAAGACACTCGCGTCCTGAACGTAGGTTGCCCCGATAAACATCTCCGGGTCATTCCAGACGGCGACGCCGAGTGGCAGCTTCTCGGCCAACTGTACCTGCGTGCGCGCGGCGGCTCGATCGCCCAGGCGTTGATAGAGTCGTGCCAATAACTCATGCACGTCGCGCCGATTGCCACGCGGCGAGTTGGCCGCCTTCAAGGCCCACTCAAGGCTCGTTTTCATGTCGCCGCGTTCATAGTACAGATGGGCCATGATCAACTGTGCACGCGGGCTGTCCGGCTGTTGCTTCAACGCCATTTGGACCTGCTGTTGGCAGGCATCGAGTCGGCGCAGATCGAAGTACCATTCGGCCAGCCGCAATCGGACGGAGTTACGTTCGGGCGCTTTGCGCACGGCGCGTTCGAATGCCGCGGCGGCTTTTTCGGCGTCAGACATCCCTTGGGTCATGCCGAGATAGTACGACCACCGGTAATCCTCCGGCGCCAGGCGTTCGGCTTCCTGAAAACTGGTCAGTGCCTCGCGGCGAAACTCGTGTGCCAGCAGCACCAACCCGTACGTGCCCCACGCATCGGCCGAGTTCGGATCGTTCAGAATCGCGACCTGGCCTTCATGGATCGCTTCGGCGACGTTGGGTGAGAGTCCTTCCGGCTCGATGGACGGCATCCGTAGCAGCGGATCCGACGTGGCTTGCGCACGGAACCAGGCGGCGGCGCCGATCAACAGGATCCCCGCCAGCACGAGGACGGCAAATCGCCATTTCCGTCGCCTTGGAGCGGACGATGGCATGGTGGTGGCGACGGGGGGCGCGGAAACCGCCGGTTCGGAGGCGGGCGTTTGGGTCTGCCGATGCTGTTGGCGTCGCGCGCGGCGTGAGCGGCTCATTGACGTGCTCCCGTTCCATGCGCTAACACGAGAAGCTGGTCCGCGTCGTGTCCCGCAAACGACTCCATGCTGCCATCGGGCCAGCGGACCGTGATGGCGTCCACGTGTTGGATCGGCCCCAGGCCAACGTGCACGATTGGATCGTGACTCGACAAGTAGCTCGCGCCCGGACTAACCCACCGGGTCCAACGCCGCTTGCCCGCCACCACCGTGATCCGGGCGCCGTACGCGTCACGGCCCCCCAGTTTTGGTTCGACCGCTCGGAGACGCAGCCAATGGCCCTTCTTCGGGGCCACATTGCGGTACAGTCTGGCCTTGGCGGCGGTACTGGCGACCAACATGTCAATGTCGCCATCGTTGTCAATGTCGCCCATGCAGAGTGCCCGCGAAGTCTCACGGCGCGTGGTGAATCGCTCGTTCGCGCTGTTACGCACCTGATACTTCCCGTGTCCGTTGTTCATCAGAATCATATTGGGCTCGCAGAATATTCTCCAATACGCGGCGCGATCCTCGAAATCGGGCATCTTGACCGCTTCATCCGGCAGCTTCATGCTGCCATTGACGACCGCCAGATCCTCATCCCCGTCGTGGTCGATGTCAAAGAACGCGAACCCAAACGTCGTCCACGGATGCAGGGGCGCGCAAAGTCCGTGTTCCATCGCGGCTTCGCGAAATACGTTTTCGCCCGCGCTTTCATAAAACGCGTTCATTTCCCCAACCATGTGCGATACGTATAGATCGGGCAACTGGTCGTCGTTGATGTCCGTGACACCAACCCCCATGCTGGCCTGCGGGCGGCCTTGCGCGTCATATGATACACCCTGCAAGAGGGCATCATCCTCGAACGTTCCGTCCTGTTGATTGACCCACAAAAAATTCGCTACCATGTCGTTCGCGACGTATATGTCCTGCCAGCCATCATTGTTGAAATCGACGGCCATGACGCCCAGACCGGACCCGCGACGCCTGGCAATCCCCGCCGTGACACTCACATCTTCGAATCGAATTCCGTCGGCGCTGGCATGCGCCAAATGATCTGGCGCCGTCCGTCCACTGACGTTGTGCCAAAGCCCGTCAAC
>CAZSOG010000092.1:0-10005 GCA_964607555.1 uncultured Pirellulaceae bacterium
ACCGATGACCACGTCGAATTGGTCGCGCGCGGCGGCCAGGTAGGTGCGTCCGTCTTCGACGACCACCGTCGCGCGCGGAGCGTGCGTCACATCATGGTTGTACGCCTGGAAAAAATGTTCCGCGGCGCGCACCACGGCGGGTGACAATTCGATTGCCGTTATGGATTTCACGTCCCGGTGTTGCAACGCCGCGCCCGGCGTGATCCCAGTCGCCAGGCCGATACAGGCGACGGCGCGCGGCTGGCGATGCAAGAGCAGCGGAATATGAGCCAACCGCGCCTGGTCATAGCGGAGTTTCGTGCCTCCCAGCACGTATTGACTGGACATGATGATACGACGGCCAAGATCATTCGATTCGACCACGGCAAGTGTGCCTTGCCGATCGGCGCTGGTGTGCAGCACGGTGGCCGGCGCCACGCGAACGTCGGGAAAACATGTGAGTTGGGTCCGTGTGACGATTATCGTGAGGATCAGTATTCCCGCCGATACGGCGAGGCCGGCGGGTTTCCGCGGCGCCCGCACCGCTGCCCACACGAGTGCGGTCAACGCGTACAGAATGGCGAGCCAGCCCAGGCCAACGTGAATTCCGCCGCGCGGCAGGATCACACGATAAGCCAGTTCCGCGCCGAGCAAGCCGCCAAGCCCATTGACGGCCAGCAACCAACCCCAGTATCGGCCACGCGCGTCGCCACCTGCTTGGCCTAGCCATGCCATCGTGGCGGGAAAGACGAGTCCGCCGAGCAAAACGACGGGCCCAAAGGTGACGAGACAAACGCCGGCCAGAGCCGCCAGAAATCGCGGTAAACTCGAACGCGGCCCCACATCGATCCACGTGACAACCTGCGAAAACCACCACGGAATAATCAGAGTTGCCAGGGCGCCGCCCAGGAGGGCGAACCAAATAACTCGGGGCTGACCGCGGGACCAGCGCGTCAAGACGGGAAGCGCCAAGGCGGCCGTGCCCAGGGAAAAAAGGACCACCGCCAGAAACGCCGCCGGCGCATGGAGCGACAACGGGGCCACTTGACTGACAAGTTGCAAACCGAGGATCTCGAATGCCAGGATCGCCATGCCCGAAACAAACGCGATGACCAACGCCGGCCCTAGCACTCGATGCCGCGGGCGCGGGACGCCGGCCGGCGCCCGGCGGCGCGGTTGGTCAGCCGGCACGTGATTCAAGTCGCCGAAAAGACATCCGGCGGCCACGAAGAGATTGATACCCATGGCTGCCAGAATCGACCCGGTAACGCCGTATTGGCGCAGCGTGAAACTGGCGACGCCCATTAACCCGCCCACGCCACCCAGGGTATTGGCCGCGTACAGCCACACACCATGACGGTCCGATCGATAGCGACCACGCAGAACAGCCGCCGTCACCAACGGAAAAGTCAAGCCCATGCAGAAAGCCGGCGGCAGAACGATGATGACCGAGAGGACCAGTTTTATGAACGCGCCATCCCAGCCGGCCAGACGCGCCGGCCCCAGGGCCGGCCAGATGGCATCGGCCCAGCGGGATAGCAGCAGCGACGGCAACGCGAACAAGGCCGTTCCGATTTCGCTCAGCGCCGCGGCACGCCACGGACGTTTCGTCCGCCCCAGCAGATACGGCGTCGTCGCGGCCCCCAACGCCAGACCAAGAAAAAAACAACCGAAAACCCGCGCGCTGGATTCCGCGGTCGCACCGAGTAAGTCGATCATGCGGCGCGTCCACAGGAGCTCGTACGCCAAAGCGGCCCACCCGCTCATCGCCAGTAACACGATACCGCGCGGAAACGATGTCCGCGCGGTCCGTTCAGGTTCCGTGGGCAGGTCGGGCACGGGGTAGGCAACTCCAACACGAGGGGATGCACGGGGGAAACTCGAGTGTTGGCCCCCAAGTAATGTCGCAAATGCCGAAGCACGCGACAAGGTGTGGCACGCGGTCGGTTTGGAAAACCGACCTACCTGTGCCGCCCACCTGGATATCGGGCGGCGCCGCAAATCGTTGGTTGGGCGTTACACGTAGAGCGGCTCTCCGAGCCGTTCTAGACGTCGTCGGCCGCTTGGTCCTGGCTGGTTTTGCGTAGGAAGAAGCTTGGGATCTGGGTCGCTCGGTGGCGCGTGGGAGATGCGCGCCGGGACGTGCGGTTGGGGCGGCACGCGGTCGGTTTGGAAAACCGACCTACCTGTGCCGCCCACCTGGGTGTCGGGCGGCGTCACAAGCGGTTGGTTGGGCGTTACACGTAGAGCGGCTCTCCGAGCCGTTCTAGACGTCGTCGGCCGCTTGGTCCTGGCTGGTTTTGCGCAGAAAGAAGCTTGGGATCTGGGTTGCTCGGTGGCGCGTGGGAGATGCGCGCAAAAACTCGTTCGAGTCGCACTTGGCGACACGGTTACCCTATAGCCAATCAGCCCCAGGATCGCTAAGATAACGGCGAATCGGGCGCGATTCGCGCCGCACACTACCCGGTGGTGTAATTGGCAACACTAGGGATTTTGATTCCCTCATTCCAGGTTCAAGTCCTGGCCGGGTAGCTGCTCTATCCGTGCGTCCGGTGCGGATTCCGTTCTTTGGGTCTGGTCGGATTGACCTAACTGGGCCCCCCCGCTAGACTACCGGATTCACTAGTTCGTGCTGCGCTATCGGCCAACGGAACCGCCGGGAATTGGGGCCGTGAATGCAGTGTGGGACAAGCTTTCTCTACTTTTTTCATCCGGGACTTGTGAAAGCGAAGGTCCAGACCTGTCAGCGACCGAGTGGTGGCGGTGTTCGCCGCGCGGCGTTTGATGGCCGGCAAGTCCAATAGCAACAGGAGTTGTTTCGTGTCGCAGGCGTTAGTCAAAGAATTTGTGGAAGCTGGAGTTCATTTTGGACACCGGGCGAGTCTTTGGAATCCGAAGATGGCGCCCTACATTTACGCACGCAAGAGCCAAATTCACATTATCGACATCCGCGAGACGTTGCGTGGCGTATTGCGGGCCAAGAAGTACCTGAAGCAAGTCGCGGCCAATGGCAGCTTGATCCTGTTCGTCGGGACGAAGCGGCAGGCGGCCGCGGCGATCGAAGCGCAGGCCCAACGGTGCGAAATGCCGTTTGTTGCCGAACGCTGGCTGGGCGGCGCATTGACCAACTTTCGGACCGTGCGCAGCCGACTCGGCCGTCTCGAGGAGCTCGAAGCGCTGCGCGAAAGCGAACGGCTGGCCGAGTATTCCAAGAAAATGCAGTCGGCACTGAACCGCGAGTATCGCAAGATGTATCGCAACCTGAACGGATTACGCACCATGAACCGCCTGCCGGAGGCACTGGTCGTGGTCGATCCGCGCAAGGAACGAAACGCCGTACGCGAAGCACGCCGATTGGGCATCACCACCGTGGCGCTGATCGACACGGATTGCGATCCGGATGACGTCGATCTGCCGATTCCGGGCAATGATGACGGGATCCGGTCCATCGAGATCGTGCTGCGTCAACTTGCCGATGCCGTCATCGCCGGAAGGGCGGAAGCAGCGATTCTTGCCAAACAGAAGGCCGACGCGCAGGCCCAGGCCATCGCCGAGCAGCAGGCGGCCGAACAACAGGCGGCCGAGTTGAAGAAAAAACAAGAGCAAAATCCGCCAGCGGGAACGCCGGATTCGGATCCGCCACCAGCATCTTAGTTCGTGCTGAAAACAGGGCCCTGGCATTTTGGATTCGGTGGCACGCCGGCGCGCCGAGCGTGTTGGCCCGGCCGCCAATCTGACGCGCTCCGCGGCACGTGTGCGAGCAATACGTTGTCGGTGCTGAATGTTAATAGGCTCAACCAAAGGCGTGTCGTCCATGACGCGTAATGTCCGTTCAGCTCGACGCCATGCGGGAAAACGTACTCGCGATTATCTTTTTCAAGCAAAACAATCAACGTCTTAGACAGTAGGAGAATTATCATGGGCCAAATTACCGCGGCCGCGGTGAAGGCGTTTCGCGATCGTACGGGATTACCTCTGATGGACTGCAAGAAAGCGCTCATGGAAGCCAACGGCGATGAAGAAAAAGCGATCGAGGCGCTGCGCAAACGGGGCGAAAAACTTGCCAATAAGCGGGCCGATCGGGCGACCGGGTTCGGGCGGTTCGGCCTGTTCTTTGGGCTCGATCAACCGGTCGCGGCCATGGTCGAGTTGAAATGCGAGAGCGCGCCGGTCGCGGCCAATGAAGAAGTGATCCAGTTCGCCAACGACTTGGCGCGCCAGTTGGCCGAGGGCCCCGGCGCCGCCACGCCGGACGAATTACTGGCACAGCCGTCGCCGCGTAACCCCAAGGAAACGCTTGCCGATCGGAAAGCGGACCTGTTCAACCGGATTCGCGAAGTGTTCAACATCGGCCGCATCGTGCGGGTCGACGGTACGTGCGGTGGCTACAGTCACAATGCCGCGACGGTGGCCGGCGTTCTGTTGGAAGTCGAGGGCGGGACCGACGCGGCCGCCAAGGATGTGTGCATGCATATCACCGCCATGCGCCCGCAGGCACTTACCGTGGAAGAACTGGATCCGGCCGTCGTCGCCAAGGAACGTGAGATTCTCCGCGAAGCGGCCTTGAAAGAAGGCAAGCCGGAGAACATCGTTGACAAAATGGTCGAGGGCCGTTTGCACGCGTTCTATGCCGAACACGTGCTGCTGGAGCAGGCCTTCGTGAAAGAGAATAAAATCTCCGTCGGCAAATACGCCGAACAGCAGGGCATGAAGATCAAACGCTTCATCCATTGGGAACTCGGTCGGGAGTGACCGCTGCCGATTCGTGTCGCATCCCACGCCCTTGTTTCAGAACCAGAAAGACCGCGATATGGAACCAACCCCGTCCTCGACCGCGTCGCCCAAGTATCGGCGCGTCGTCTTGAAACTCTCGGGCGAGAGTTTCTCACATGCCAGCGAGCGTGGAATCTCCATGGACGAAGTCACGCATATCGCGCGACAGATCCAGCAAGCGCAAGCCGAGGGCTGCCAGATGGCGATCGTCATTGGCGGCGGGAATATCCTGCGCGGAGCGCACTTCAAGGACCAGAATTCGAATATCCAGGAGGCCACGGCACACTATATGGGCATGCTGGCCACCGTGATCAACGGCTTGGCGCTGCAAGATGCTCTCGAGTCGCTTGGCTGTCGAACGCGTCTGATGACCGCCATCCGCATGGATGGCGTGGCCGAGCCTTACATTCGACGCCGCGCGTTGGCGCACTTCGATAAGGATCGAATCGTGATCCTCGCCGCGGGTACCGGCGGCCCGTACGTTACCACCGATACCGCGGCCGCACTCCGCGCGCTGGAACTCAAAGCGGAGGTGCTGCTGAAAGCAACACGCGTCAATGGCGTCTATAGCGATGATCCGGAGAAGAACCCGCACGCCGTTTTCTATGAACAACTGGACTACAATGCCGTCCAGGAACAGGATTTGCGGTTCATGGATAGCTCGGCGATCGCCCATTGCCGGGAACATAACTTACCGATCCTCGTGTTTAATTACCGGAAGGATGGGAATATTCTGCGGGCTGTCCAGGGGGATGACGTCGGTACGCTCGTTAGCTCGGTGCGTCTTGCGGACGATGCCGACTCCGCGTTACCATGACGAGTTGAGTTTTCGAATCGATGACCCGATGCCCGGTTTGACGCGCTGCCGCCGTACGCGGCCCGGTCGCGCGGAACCGTGGCCAGTCTTCCATGCAGCGTGGAGCCCAATATGGCCGCCGACGAAATCTTGTTGGACACCGAAGACCGAATGGAAAAGGCACTCCACGTGCTGAAGAACAGCCTGTCCGGAATTCGCACGGGACGCGCGAACCCCGGCCTCGTTGATTCGCTCCGTGTTGAAGTTTACGGGTCGGCAACCCCCATCAAACAGCTGGCTTCGGTCGGCGCGCCCGAGCCGACGCAAATCGTAATTCGACCCTACGATCCCGGTACCATCAAGGATATCGAAAAGGCCATCATCGCGAGTGATCTCGGGTTCAATCCGCAAAACGACGGACGTTTCATTCGTATCAATATTCCGCCGTTGTCCACCGAACAACGCAAAAAAATGGTCGGCCGTATCAAGAGTCTGGCCGAAGAAACGCGGATCTCGATCCGCAATATTCGCCGCGACGCAAACAAGGCCATCGATCAAGCGGAAAAGGACAAGGAGATCAGCGAAGACGACCGCGATCGCCTCAAGGAAGACGTTCAGGAACTGACCAAGAAATTCGAAGGTCAAGTGACGGAAATGTCCAAACGGCGTGAAACCGAAGTGCTGGAACAATGACACTCGTGATTCGTGGTTGGGGTCGGCCGACATTTGCAGTGTGAATAGGTTACAATACAACGCATGCCGTTGACCCAGCCTGCTTAATCAGCGAGGGGGTATGCGTGAACGCCGCCGATGATTCATCACTGACCTATCTGTGTCCGCACTGCAAGGCGCGTCTGAAGGCCCGGCCCGCGGACGCCGGCACGCGACGCGAGTGTCCCCGTTGCGGCAAGATGGTCAAGGTGCCGGGCAGTGCGGGTGCCCCCACGCATTCGGGCGAACGAACCCCCGGCCAATCGGTGGACGCGGACAAGCAGACCGGTAGAATCGCCGGACAGGGTGTCGCGAACATCGCCATCGTCTGTCCCGTATGTGGCACACGCATGTACGCCACACGCGGGCAAGTCGGCGGCACGATGGTCTGTCCCGACTGTCTCGAAACGGTCTCCATTGAACTCCCCGCCCCCCCGGCACGCGCGCAGGATACGGGCTCGAACACGGCCAAGGACGAAAAGAAGAACGCTGATCCGCGACCGCTCGTTGCTGAATCGGACGTCGTGAGCGGACCCGACTCGGCCACGCCAACGGACGACGATGACGAGCTGAAACTTAGCGAACCGATCGACGTTCCACGCGCGGCCGTCCTCCCCAAGGATTTGCTCGACGTCGTCGAACAGGAGGAGAAGCGGGATCGCATACTGGCGGGAGATCTACCCGCCGTGCCACCGCCCGCCCCAAGTTCCGTCCCGGCCGAGCCTGTCCCTGACGGAGAACCGCCGCGTGAATATGGCGTCAAGTGTCCGGTTTGCGACACGATGATCTACGTTACCAAGCAGGAGATCGGACAGACCAAGACCTGTCCGGATTGCTACTCGCCGGTCGTCATTCCACCACCGGCGCCGAAACGCAAACGCGTCAATGAAGTCGAGATGGATGACGATGGGGAGACTTTCACCTTGGCCGCGCCGGTCGACTTGGAAGTCTATCGAAAGGTGGCCGAGACGGAGCTACCGACGCCGGGCGAAATGACGTTGGCGGAAGCCGAGAAGCGTATTCAGGAACGGGAAGGCGCCCGTCCGACACTGCCCGACCACCCGCTGTGGCATCGCCTGCTTCGCATGCTATACGAGCCGAGCGCCATAGTGCGCTGGGGGCTCGCGAGCATCGTCGTGTACGTGCTCGGATCGCTCGCGATCTGGACGATGGTGAATGCGTCGAAGGGTGGGAAATTCATGATATTCGCCGCGGGGGCGGCCGTTGGCTTCATGATCGTCACGGTGATCGGCGGCACGTTCATCTCCGTGTCGCTGTTGGCGGTCCTGCAGGAGTCTTCGGATGGATCGGACAAGGTAATGGCCTGGCCCGACTTGAACTTCATTGACTGGATGTTCGATTGCCTCTATGTGGTTCTCGCGTTGTTCTACAGCGTAACGCCGGGCATGTTGATCGCCTCCGCGCTCAGCTGCGCCGGCGCCCCACCTTGGCTGACCGGCTCACTCACTTTTGTCGGCTTCTTCGTCTTGTTTCCCATCGTGCAGCTCTCCTTGCTCGAAGGGGCCTCGCTCGGTACGCCGTTCACCACGCCGATCATCGATTCGCTGCGCGACCAGCCGCGCTTGTGGCTGACCTTCTACGCGATCACCGGCGCGATGATTTTGACTGTCGGTATGGGTGGAATGTTCGTGCCGGTCGATTCGAGTCTCGCCGTGTTGCTGGTGTCGATCGTCTGGGCTTTCTGCCTGTTTGTCTATTTTCGACTGCTGGGGCGGCTCACCTGGGCCTGCCGTGAACGCGCGGGCCGGCGCGACAAAAAGCAGATGGTGAAGCCACTTGGAGATGACCTGGATGAGTGTTGAGTTCCCTTGTGCCGGCTGCGGACAGACCTTGCGCGTTGCCGACGAAGCGGCCGGCAAACAGGCGCGCTGTCCACATTGCCAACACGTCACGGTCGTTCCCGCGATCAGTGAACGCCGTTCGATACTCTGTTCGGGATGCGAACTATGCTAGACAGGAACATTAGCGGACAGGAAGGCCGTTGGCACCTATTCTTGCCCAGCATTTTCTTGCCGTTCCGGCCCTTGCTCTCTCTCGATCGAACGCCGTTCGCGCGCATGCCGGTGCTTATGCGGCTTGCTACAGCGTCGTTGTGTGTGCTACTGGTTGCGACGACCCTGAACGGGGCGGGCAATTGGCCCGAGTTCCGTGGCCCCGCGGGTGACGGGCACGCCGATGCCGCGCGGTTGGCGGTCACGTGGAGTGAGTCGTCGCATGTAACCTGGAAGACAGCCATTCATGACCGGGGCTGGTCGTCGCCAGTTATCTGGGAGAATCAGATCTGGCTCACAACGGCCACGGCGGACGGTCGACAGATGTTCGCGTTGTGTATCGATCTCGCCACCGGTAAGGTGCGGCGCGACATCAAGCTGTTCGATGTGGCGAGTCCACGCGAGATTCACGAGACGAACAGTTACGCGTCACCGACGCCGGCGATCGAGCGCGGGCGCGTCTGCGCGCATTTCGGCAGTTATGGAACGGCCTGTCTCGACACCAAGACGGGACATGTCGTCTGGCAGCGGCGGGATCTGCCGTGCGATCATTTTCGCGGTCCCGGTTCGTCGCCGATCCTGTTCGGCGACCTGTTGATCATTCATTTTGATGGATTTGACTACCAGTATGTTGTCGCATTGGACAAGGCGACCGGGAAGACGGTCTGGAAGAGGGATCGCGACATCGATTTTCAGACGGATAACGGTGATTTCAAGAAAGCGTTTTGCACGCCGACGGTAATCACGGTGGGCGGCAAACCGCAGCTGATCAGTCCGGCGGCGAAGGCGGCGATCGCGTACGATCCGTTTACGGGGAAATCGTTGTGGCGGATCCGCTATCCGACGCACTCGCCGGTGGCACGGCCCCTTTATGGCGAGGGGCTCGTCTTCATCAATTCCGGGTTCTCGACGGCCCGATTGTACGCGGTGCGGCCGGACGGGCGGGGTGACGTGACTGACAGCAAAGTTGTCTGGATGGTGGATCGGGGGATTGGCAGTAAACCGTCACTGCTGCTGGTCAACGGGCTGCTGTATGACGTGCATGATCGCGGCACGGCGGTCTGCCTGGATGCGCGGACGGGCAAACAAGTTTGGCGCAAGCGATTGGGCGGGAATTTCTCGGCGTCGCCGATCTTCGCTTCCGATCGGATTTACTTTTTCAACGAAGAAGGCGCGGCATACGTGCTGCGGCCCGGACGCACATATCAGCTGCTGGCAACAAATCGGCTCGATGCCGGCTGCATGGCGTCGCCGGCCGTCAGCGGCAACGCACTGATCCTCCGCACCAAGACCCACCTCTACCGCATCGACCCCTGAAGACTCACGGGAGCTTGGTTCTTAATCTTAATCTTAATCTTAATCTTACTCTCAATCTTACTCTCAATCCTGATCGACATGACGTGTCTCGGTGCGCGACGATTCTCCTTATTCAAGTGAGCGGGAAATCTCATTTTAGATTCCCTCATTTGCGCTGCGTGCCTCACCAGCGAAGGCCGGAAGAGGATTAAGATTAAGATTCTTAGGCTGTAGGATGCGCGCACCGTGCGTGCATGTTTTTTGGCCGGGTTGCGGGCGAAGCCCGCGTTAGATTCTTAGGCTGCAGGATGCACGCACCGTGCGTGCATGTTTTATGACCGGGTGGTAGGGCTGTAGGAAAGCGCTAACTTGTTGTAGAGAGCTTTGTTGCGCATCGCGCCGATGCGTGGTGCGGCGGATTGCGATTCTCTTTGTGTA
>CAZSOG010000093.1:0-9976 GCA_964607555.1 uncultured Pirellulaceae bacterium
GGCGCCGCCGATCGCTTTTTGGGCGGCACAGGTAGAGCGGCTCTCCGAGCCGTTCGGTGTTGCGTCGAACGCCAGGTCGTTGGTCCGTCGCGGGCGGGAAGGCGCATGTCGGGTTTGGGCCGCGTGCGTGAGGCGTGGGGGAATTGGGCAGGGGATTGGGATTGGGGTTGCGCGCGGTCGGTTTGGAAAACCGACCTACCGGTGCCGCCCACCTGGATATCGGGCGGTGCCGCCGCTCGCTTTTTGGGCGACAGGATGCGCGCCGTGCGCGCATGATTCGAAGCGACGGACGGGAGCGCGACCGAAGGAGGGCGTACTCCTAGGTGCGTTGCGGGCCTCCCGCATTGGCTTACTGAAGCTCTGACTCGCGCGCCGCAGCTTCACCGCTCATTTTCCCGGGGCGGGACCGAGGTCCATTGGCCGGCCGAACGATGCCGCATTTGTCGGCGACTTGTGCACGTTGATCGTGATGCCTGGACGCGGCTGCAAGTCAATCTCGATCGATTGCTGCTGCTGGTCCAAGGGACCGTATTGTCGTACAAATTGAGTTAGACGTGCGACTTTTTCGACTGGCCTGGATTCATTCACGGCCTCATGGCCAGGCGCGTGGCCCCAGATCACCTCGACCGATTGCGTCGAGACGACACTGTTGCTGGATGTCGGCGATTCCGTCCGCGGCGTCTGTTCGGGGGTGGGGGGGTTGGGTGGCAAGAGGACATAGACGGGATTGTCGGCCGGCACGCCGTGACTGGCTACCGATTGGGCCGTAATCCACTGTAAACCGAGCGGTTTCCACACACCACGCAGGGCGACCGCGAGCCGTGCAGCCCCCTCCACGATCGGATCGCCGAACGGTGTGCCGACCGGCCCGACCGGTTGGCGATCGCCCGACCATAGTCGCAGGTACTCGAGTGTTTGGCTCGGTGATAAATCGTTTGGCTGGAGCAGAACCCCTTCCGTGTCCACCGGCCAGAAGCCGTCCTTAGTCTTCACCATGATGGACGGTTCGCGGTACTGCAGATCCACCAGAATACGTGGCTTTTGACTTCCGGCATGCTTAACGACGCGGATGACACGAGCCACCCACGTATGCAGTTCGAACGCATGGGCCACCTGTTTGGTGACGTCCGGATCGAGGATGGAGAGGTCTGTTAAACTGCCGTCGCGCATGACTTCCGTGCGGATATCGGTGTGGATCCAGGGCGGAGCTGGCGTTACCACAAGGCTGTCGGCAGTCAACTTATAGCGCGTGCCGCGAACGATGCCTGGTCCCCATTTCTTCCAGCCGAAGTACCATCCGGAGCCGAGTACCATCACGATCGCAACCACCATAACAGGGCGCGTCCCATGCCCCATGAGTGGTAAGACGAGCTGCTGGACCATTCCAATGAATTTGCTGCGTCCACGCTTGGGCTTCTTGGCGTTCATAACCATCCTCCATGACGGCTGCCAAACCGCGTTGCGCGAAGCTTACCATATCTCGATTTCCGTGGCCAGCTCGACCCCGACGCGATCTTGAACCTGTGTGCGCATCAGCTCAATCAGGCGAATGACGTGTTCGCTGGACGCGCCAGGCCGCACGACGATGAAATTCGCGTGGCGATCGCTGATCTCGGCGCCGCCGACCTTCGCGCCGCGCAGGCCCGCCTGTTCGATGAGGTCCGCGGCACGAATTCCACTGGGGTTTCGGAAGATTCGGCCGATATTCTCACCGTTGGAAGGCTGTTTCGATTTCTTGACGATCCACAGCGTCTGCATCCGCTTGGTCAATTCCAGCTGGTCATCCGGTTCCAACTTGAACTGAGCGCGCAGGACGACGAGTTCGTCCAAGCTGCTGTACCGGTAGGCGAAACGAAGGTCCTCCAGGTCGTGGTGGATGACATTTCCATTGCGGCCGAGAACGGTTGCCTGGGCCGTCCATTGTCCGATATCGTGGTTTTCAGTACCCGCATTGCCATGTAATGCCCCCCCTACAGTGCCAGGGATACCAACCAGATACTCGAGTCCGGCGAGTCCTTCGCGGACGGTCGTCGAGATCAAATGGGACAATTGGGCACCGCCCCCCACTTCGACGCGGTTGTCCTGGACTTTGATTTCGGAGAAAATCGCGGCGGCCAAGTGAATTACGACGCCTGGCACGCCTTGGTCTCGGATCAGCAGATTCGAGCCTCCGCCGAGGATTCGCACGGGAACATCGGATTCGCGGCACCGGCCCACCAAGGCGGCCAGTTCTTCCTCGGATGTTGGTTCGGCAAGGTACTCAGCAGGTCCGCCGATCCGGAACCACGTGTAAGGCGCAAGCGGCTCGTTTTCGCGAACAATGTGTTCAAAACCAGTCAATGTTCCCATGGCGACAACCCTCGCACCTGAAATGGATGGCTGAAACTCGTTCCGTTCCGACGCCCCGTTTTGCGTAAATTCTCTCCCAACCCAGAGCCGGCCTGTCGATCACGAGCCGTCGAGCGGGCCACCGAGCCGGTCCGGGTGCAAACGACTAAACATCATGGCGCGCGAGTTGGCACATGGTAGCAGATTCATCGGACGGTGGCGAGCTCGGTCGGGTAGTTAATCGATCGTTTTATGGCGCAGCAACAGGCTATTGGCCACGACGCAGACGCTGCTCATGGCCATGGCTGCCGCCGAAAGAGCGGGCAGGAACTCGAGGACCGAGTGCCCGAACAACGGCACGATCAGGCCGGCGGCGAGCGGCAACAACGTCACATTATAGACGAGTGCCCAGCCAAGATTCTGGTAGATTTTGCGTCGCGTGAGGCGTGCCAGTTTGATTGCGCGTCCCACGTCGCGCAAGTCCTGATGCAGCAGGACCATGTCACCGGCTTCGATGGCGATGTCGGCGCCGCCCCCCATGGCTATCCCCAGATCGGCGGCCGCCAGAGCCGGTGCGTCATTGATTCCGTCCCCGACCATGGCGACGCCCTGGCCGCTGGATCGAAGTTGGCGAATGACTTCCTGTTTTTGGCCTGGCCGTACCTCGGCCTGGACCTGCTCGATGCCGACACGCGCGGCGACCGATTCGACCGTGAGACGCCGATCACCGGACAACATGATCACGCGCAGGCCCAGACCGTGCAGCTGGTCGACTGCCTCACGGCTATGCGGAGCGATCGGATCGTCGATCACGACGGCGCCGAGCAACCGGGTTTGTTCGCCCACCAGTGCGACGGTCCGACCGGCGGCACGAATCTGATCGATCTGTTCGGTGGCGAGTGGCGTCAGGTCGACTTGGCGCCGGCGTAGCAAGGTTTCGGTTCCGACAACCACAGCACGCTCACCCTGCCACGCGACGATCCCCTCCCCAGGAACGACTTCAATGCGATCGGCACCGGTCACCGGCATGCCAAATTGTTTTGCCTTGGCCAGGATTGCGCCGGACAACGGGTGCCCGCTATGGCTTTCGGCCATTGCGGCGGCCGCCAACAACGGCCGGTCCCCGCCGGCCGACATGGGTAGCAGCTGCATCACTTCGGGTTTGCCGAGCGTGACGGTGCCGGTCTTGTCCAGGACGATCGTGCGGACGCGGCCCGCCTGTTCCAGCGCGTGGGCATCCTTGATCAGGATACCAAGCTCCGCGCCACGGCCACCGGCCACGAGGACGGCCGTGGGCGTGGCCAGGCCCAGGGCGCACGGACAGGCAACGATTAACACCGAAACCATGCAGGTGAGTGCGGTTTGTACGTCTCCCAAAATTAACCACGCGACGAAACTGGTCGCCGCGATCATCATGACCACGGGCACGAACAGGCCCACGACGCGATCCGCGAGGCGTTGGACGTCGGCCTTCGATTCCTGCGCTTTCCTTACAAGCTCGATCATCTGTGCGAGTGACGTCTGCGGCGCGGCACGCACAACTCGGGATGTGAGCGATCCGTTGCCGTTGATCGTTCCGGCATACACGGTGCTTCCCGGTCCTTTATCCGCCGGAATCGACTCGCCGGTCAGCCAGGATTCATCGACGGCGCTATTTCCCGAAATGACTTCCGCATCGAGCGGCACCTTGTCGCCCGGGCGGATGAGAATGGTCTGTCCCACCCGGACTTCCGCGGCGGGGACCGTGGTGACGGTGTGGCCGTCGAGCACGTTGGCTTCGGCAGGGGCAAGCTCCAGCAGACGGCGAATGGCATCCGAGGCACGTCCCTTGGCGCGTACTTCGAGGAATTTACCGAGCGTGATGAAGGTCAATATCATGGCGGCGTCGCGAAACGTGAGCATCGACGCGCCGTGCAACAGGCCGGCGAATCCCGCGACATACGCGGTCGTGGTTCCGAGCGCGACCAGTGTGTCCATGTTCGTGCTTGCATGTCGCAGACGTTGCAGCGCGCCGCGATAATAGGGCCAGCCAACAAAAATCTGAATCGGGGTCGCGAGCAGCCATTGGAGCCAGCCACCCGCGGTCTGCCAACCCGCCGGCGTGAACCAGTCAACCAGCAGCAAGGGAATCAGCAGACCCGCACTCAGCAGCAAGCGATTTCGCCAACCGGTTGCCGATGCGCGTTGCCGTCGAGCCATATGGCGCGCGGCTTGTTCGGGCGGCGGTGCCGAGTGGGCGGTGTACCCCGCACGCTCGATCGCCGTCAATATGGCGGATCGGTCCACATCACTCGGATCGTACCGCACGGATACCTGGTTCGTGGCGAGATTGGCATGCGCCGCACGAATGCCCGGTACCTGTTGCAGAGCCCCTTCCACCCGAGCCGTGCAGCTGGCACAATGCATCCCGGCGACGTCGAACAAGTCACTTTTCAGTTCCGCGGCGTCGGTTGAGGCCGCACGCTTTGGCGGTTCGGCGGGTGCGGTTCGCGGAATACCGGCAGGTGCCAACGAGACAACGGGTAACATGTCGGGGCTCGGTGCCGACGGGGCGCGCGGCACGGAGGACGTAACTGTTGGTCCGCGCTCCGACTCGTATCCGGCCTGTTTGATCGCGGCGCGAACGCGCGCGACGGATTCCGGGTCGTCGGCCATTTCCAGACGCGCGCGTCCGGTCGCCAGGTCGATGTCTTGGAGGGTGACATCCGGCAACGCTTCGATGGCCGCGGTGACCGTCCGTACGCAGTGATCGCAGCGCAGGCCACGGATCGTGAAAACAACGTCTGTCATGTGACGCACCGTGTAAACATGGATTGAGTGGCGCCGGTAGGCGCACGCGAGTCCACAAGCCACTGGAATCGAAACACTCGTTGTACCGATAACTCCGATCGCACTCTGGTCATCTTAGATTCTTAGGCTGCCACATGCGCGCACCGTGCGCGCATGTTTCCAAGCGAACAACGGGAGCGCCGCGGAACAAGGGCATACTCCCTTGTGGGTTGCGGGCCACCCGCATTAGGTGGTTGGGGCGATCCTTCAAGGGTACCGGCCGGTTGTCCGAGTGCATAGTGGAAGGCAATCGAATGCACATTGAGATCATTGCAATTGGTGACGAGTTGGTTGAGGGCCACCGAGTTGACACGAATTCGGCCTGGCTCGGCCGGCAGGCACGCGGGCTCGGATTGCGCGTGGCCTATCACACGACGGTCGGCGACCAAATGTGCGATCTGACGACGGTTTTGCGTACCGCGTTTGCGCGATCCGATATCGTGCTTTGCACCGGCGGATTGGGCCCGACAGCTGACGATTTAACGCGTGACGCGCTGGCCGTCGTGACCGGCCGCGAATTGGAAACTCGTGCCGAGGAACTGGACCATATTGAGCACCTGTTCGCCGCTCGGGGCCGTGTCATGCCGCCGCGCAATGCCGTGCAGGCTCGATTCCCCGCCGGCAGTGCCGTGATTCCAAACACCCACGGCACGGCGCCCGGCATCCATGTCCAGGTGCAGCGTGGCACCGACCGGTCTGTTCATCTATTTGCCCTGCCGGGCGTGCCCGCCGAAATGCGCGCGATGTGGACCGAGACCGTTCGGCCGCTGCTGGATGCGATGCGTGGGAGTGATCGGACCGTCGTGTGCCAGCGGCTGATCCATTGCTTTGGGATTGGTGAGAGTGAAGTGGAGCGGCGGCTGCCGGACTTGATTCAACGTGGCCGGCAGCCGTCGGTTGGCATCACGGCCCATGAAGCGACGATCACGCTGCGTATTGTCGCCGAGGGGCGAACAGAACAACAGTGCGCGGCGGCCATGGATCCGATTGTCGAGACGATCCATGCGTGTCTGGGTGACGTCGTATTCGGTGCGGGAGAGGATCAGCTTCAGGACGCGGTGACGCGGTTGCTGGCGCGAAACCACCTGACTTTGGCGACTTGCGAATGGGGGACCGGTGGGCTGCTTGGCAGTTGGCTGGCCGGCTCCTCGGAAAGCGTGGCTACCTATCGCGGTGGTGTGCTCGTCACCGACCGTGGCGGCCTGGAACGGGTCGCGGGACGGGCGGAAACGACCGCCGGTAGTCTGGCCGACCGCGTCGCGCGGGCCGCCGCGGCGGTGCGGCCGCTGTTGCAGGCCGATTTGGGGTTGGCGGTCGGTCCTTTCCCGGCCCAGGTCTCGACGGCACGGGCGCCGGAAGTCGTGCACATGGCATTGGCGACCACGAGCGACATCATCGGTTCGGCGCCGCGCTTCGGCGGCCACCCTGATATTCTCAAGCCGCGGTTCGCCAAACAGGCCTTGAATCTCGTGCGGCAGCATTTACTGGATCCCGGGCCGCGATAGTGCCGCCTCTTCTTTCGACTACAATGGATGCTTTGGAGATCCTCTCACGGTCCGAACATCCGCCCGAGTCGTTCCTGAACGGCACAGTTGCTACCAGGGGCGGGGCTTTTTTTGGGCAAATTCAAGAGGCTGTCACAGAACCTGGTTTCCAACATGTACGATGGGCGTCCACGTCGGTCGATGAAGCGGATAAACACTATGCTGAGGCAGTTTTGTTACAGGTCTGAAAGGTGATTTGCGTGCGATATAACCATGCTGGAATTGGGAATGGGCTGCGCTGGGTAATGTCGGTTGCCGTGCTCGGCCTCACTGCGGCGAACGTGCACGGGGCGGGGTGGCCGACCTGGCGCCATGACGCACAACGGAGCGGCGTGACGACCACGCCGTTGCCCGCGGAGCTCGCGCTGCGCTGGGTTTTGCACTTGCCAAAGCCGGAACCCGCGTGGCCGGCGGAACAGGGCAAGGTCCGTTTCGACGCGTCCTACGCACCCGTGGCGGCCGACGGCCGGGTGTTTGTTCCATCGATGGTTCGCGACAGCGTTACGGCCTACGATCTGAATTCGGCCCAACGTCTGTGGCGATTCTACGCCGACGGCCCCGTACGGCTCGCGCCAACCGTGGTCGGCGACCGAGTGGTATTCGTGTCGGACGACGGTTGCTTGTACTGCGTGACCGCGGACGAGGGAACGCTGGTCTGGAAAGCGCGCGGCGGGCCGGAAGAACGCTGGATTCTGGGCAACGATCGGTTGATTTCGTTATGGCCGGCACGCGGCGGACCCGTGGTCGAGGACGGTGTTGTGTATTACACGGCCAGTATATGGCCTTTCATGGGAATATTCGTGCATGCGGTCGATCTCGAGTCGGGGAAACCGATCTGGACAAACAGCGGTAGTGGCGCCAACTACATTGTTCAGCAGCACCATAGCCCAGCGTTCGCGGGCGTCGCGCCCCAAGGCTATTTGGCACTCGACCGGCAGTTACTTTTGGTACCGGGCGGGATGACCGTTCCGGCCGCGTACGAGCGTGCGTCCGGTAGCTTTCGCTATTTTCGACCCGGTGACAAAACGCTCGGCAAGGATGCGGGCGGGTATGAAGTCGTGGTCGGCGCCAACTGGTTTGCCAACCATGGTGGTCTGTACCGGACACTCGGCGACAAGGGTCTAGCGCAACGCGATGCGCGAGAAGAAGGCAGGCCGCTCGCGAAACTGCCCGTGGCCCTGGCGGGGACCGACATGGTATTGGGAGTTGACGGCAAGCAGCTTGTGGCATGGGCGCCGAAACTTGCCACGATCACGACCGCGACAACGGGCCGGCGTGGACGCTCCAAAAAGGAATCCAAGCCGATGTTGGCGGAGCTTTGGCGCGTGCCGCTCCCGGAGGCCGTCACTCGACTGCATCTTCGTGCCGGTGCCCAGTTGGTCGGATCCGACGAGGCCGGGCGTTTGGTGAGATTCCGGATCCCAGGGCCCGATGAGAAGTCGTGTGAGGTCGTGTGGGACACGCATGTTGGGGGAGACATCTGGGAAGTGCTGGCCGCGGATGGTCATTTGCTGGTCGTAACACGGCAAGGGGATATTTACTGTTTTGGTGACACGCAAATGTCGAATGACAAGCCGCTTACCGTTACCGAATCCGGCGCAGACGCTGGACGAACGAAGATCTCGGATGCCACTCGCCAACACATCCGGATGATCCGAAATGCGATGGTTTCCGAGGGCGGATACGCCATCGTCCAATCCGCTGATGACCAACTTGGCGCGGCGCTCGCGTCCGCCACGAAAATGAACATCGCCATGTTGGTCGACGATAATGCACGGCGCCGGCGGCTACGCGCGGCCTTGGATCAGCAGGGATTACTTGGCCGGCGCGTTGCGGTGATCCCAGGTCGTCTGGGCAAGACCAAGTTGCCGCGGTACATGGCTTCGACCGTCGTCGTATCATTAAGTGACAAGGACGTGGCATATAATGCATCGGCCTTGCTGCGGGCAGTAATGGAGCCACTGCACCCCTATCGTTCCGCGGTGGTCGTTTTTGGCCCAAGGTCGGCCCGTGACCGATTGGTTGCAGCATTCAAAAAAGCCGGCCATGCGGGGGTCGTGGCGGACCATGGGGCGTGGTTGGTGTTGCGGCGTAGTGGGACGCTGTCGGGAGCCGGCCGATGGACACAGCAAAATGGCGATCCCGGAAATACGCTTGTCTCCTTGGACCGGCGTGTCAAGGCACCGCTGGGGCTACTCTGGTTTGGCGGGCCTTCCAATAAGGAGGTGTTGCCACGACACGGTCATGGGCCTACGCCACAGGTGATTGGCGGGCGGCTGTTCATCGAGGGGCGGGATATGCTGCGCGCGGTCGACGTTTACACGGGCCGACTGCTGTGGCAACGCGCATTCAAGGACGTCGGGATCTACTACGATCATACCGATCACCAACCGGGGGCCGGGGCGATTGGTGGTAACTTCGCAACATGCTATGACAGCGTCTATCTGATGTGGGGCCACGCCTGTTTACGACTCGATGCAGCGACCGGCAAGACCATGGCGGAATTCCATTTGCCTCCCGAAAAAGTGGCCAAGGATCCGTATTGGGGATTTGTCGCCGTCTATGGCCGGTTACTTGTCGCGGGCAGCACGCCGATGGCGCTGTTGTCCGAGGCGGATGAGTTCAATCCCGATGCCCAGGTTTACACGCAGTTTGGCGAGGGCAGCCATCGGCTCGTTGTCCTGGACCGGATCACGGGGGAGGTCAAATGGCAGCGGGATGCGAACTACAATTTTCGCCATAACGCGATCGCGATTGGTGGGCGCAAGATCTACTGCATTGATCGAATGACGGACAAGCGGTTGGGGTTTCTCCAACGCCGCGGTCTTCAGCCGCAGAGCCAACCGGTGTTGTATGCATTGGATGCCCATACGGGAAAAGTTGTTTGGAAAAAGACGACGCCGGTCTTCGGTACCTGGTTGGCCTACAATTATCAGAACAGACTCCTGTTGCAAGCGGGCAGCAAGAACCGTGATCGGGCCGCGGACGAAACCGGCCAGGGACTGGCCGTGCTCGACGCGGCGACCGGGCGTCTGGTTTGGTATAACGACCAGCAGTACGGCGGGCCGCCGTTATTCTATCGCGACACGATAATCACTCAGGGCGCCGCCTACGATGTGCTGACCGGGATGCGAAAGCAGCGACGCCATCCGCTTTCTGGCGAGTCGTTACTCTGGCAGTTTTCGCGCAACTACGGGTGCAACACCGCGATCGGCTGTGTCAATCTACTGACGTTTCGCAGTGCCGCGGCCGGCTATTTCGATTTAACAAACGAC